>NZ_JAPCIK010000010.1:0-194562 GCF_025910115.1 Pseudomonas sp. RG1 | reverse complement strand
AGGGGAACGCATTCCAGTTGTGGGAGCGAGCCTGCTCGCGAAGAGGACCTCACACTCACCACAAATCCGCATGAATCTTGCGTTCGATAACCGCCCAAAACCCGCTTTCAGCAATTGAACCCGAACACACAGGCCCTTCACCATTCGAACCAGAAAACCAATAACAACAAGGTTCGACACCATGCTCCAGCGCCCTGCCCCGCCCGGCTGACCGCCACCGCTGCATCTCAGATCTGCATCATGTTGCCTGCGCCGCATCCGCCGCGACAGCGCCGCCGTTCGCCCTAAAAAAACAAGAGAGACCCAAGTCCATGACAGTTTTCCCTGTGCCCTACGCATTGCCCGCTGTGATCGCCCTGGCCATCGCCGGTCTGGCACTGCCAGCCAGCGCCGAAGAAGGCGGCTTCGTTGAAGGCGCCAAGGTCAACCTCAACCTGCGCAACTTCTATATCAACCGCAACTTCACCAACCCGACCAAGGCCCAAGGCAAGGCTGAAGAGTGGACGCAGAGTTTCATCCTCGACGCCAAATCCGGCTTCACCCAAGGCACCGTCGGTTTCGGCATGGACGTACTCGGGCTGTATTCGATCAAGCTCGATGGCGGTAAAGGCACGGGTGGTACGCAGTTGTTGCCGCTGGACCATGACGGGCGCCCGGCGGATAACTTCGGCCGCACCAACGTCGCGTTCAAGGCCAAGCTTTCGCAGACCGAAGTCAAGGTCGGTGAGTGGATGCCCGTGCTGCCGATCCTGCGTTCGGACGACGGTCGTTCGCTGCCGCAGACCTTCCGTGGCGGCCAGATCACCTCGAAGGAAATCGCCGGCCTGACCCTCTATGGCGGCCAGTTCCGCGCCAACAGCCCGCGCGACGACAGCAGCATGAGCGACATGTCGATGACCGGCAAAGCCGCGTTCACCTCTGATCGTTTCAACTTCCAGGGCGGCGAATACCTGTTCAACGACAAGCGCACGCAGATCGGCCTGTGGAACGCGCAGCTCAAGGACATCTACAGCCAGCAGTACCTCAACGTGCTGCACAGTCAGCCGCTCGGCGACTGGACGCTGGGCGCCAACCTCGGATTTTTCTACGGCAAGGAAGATGGCAGCGCGCGTGCCGGCGATCTGGACAACAAGACCTGGTACGGCATGTTTTCGGCCAAGTACGGCGGCAACACGTTCTACCTCGGCCTGCAGAAACTGACCGGCGACAGCGCGTGGATGCGCGTCAACGGCACCAGCGGCGGCACCTTGGCCAACGACAGCTACAACGCCAGTTATGACAACGCTCAGGAACGCTCCTGGCAGTTGCGCCACGACTACAACTTCGCCGCCATGGGCATCCCCGGCCTGACCCTGATGAACCGCTACATCAGCGGCGACAACGTGCACACCGGGACGATCACCGACGGCAAGGAATGGGGTCGCGAATCGGAACTCGGTTACACGGTGCAGAGCGGCACTTTGAAGGATTTGAACGTCAGATGGCGCAACTCGACCATGCGCCGCGACTTCAGCAACAACGAGTTCGATGAAAATCGCCTGATCGTCAGCTACCCGATCAGCCTTCTCTAACCACACATGCCCCACTGTGGGAGCGAGCCTGCTCGCGAAAGCGCAGCTTCAGTCGACATCTCTGTCGAATATGAAATGGTCTTCGCGAGCAAGCTCGCTCCCACATTTGTTTTGTGATCGACACAACTCCAATGTGGGAGCGAGCTTGCTCGCGAAGGCGTAATTTCGGGCGCCATCAATCCCGGGATTCGACTCCTAGCTCATCCCACACCGATTCAGCCAGATGAAACGTCGCATTCGCCGCCGGAATTCCGCAGTAGATCGCGCTCTGCATGATCACTTCCTTGATCTCGCCACGGCTGACGCCGTTGTTGGCCGCTGCGCGCAGGTGCAGTTTCAGTTCGCCCTCGCGGTTCATGCCGATCAGCATGGCGATGGTGATCAGGCTGCGGGTATGGCGGGGCAGGCCCGGGCGGGTCCAGATGTCGCCCCAGGCGTGGCGGGTGATCATCTCCTGGAATTCCGAGTTGAACTCGGTCAGCGTGGTCAGGCTGCGATCGACGTGGGCATCGCCCAGCACCGCGCGGCGTACTTGCATGCCTTCGTCGTAACGTTGTTTCTCGTCCACAAATTCTTCCTCACTGAGCCTGCAGAAACGCCAGCACACGGTCGCTGAAAGCGGCACCGGCCTGCACGTTGGACAAATGCGCCGCATGGAACTCGGCGTACTCGGCACCGCGCACGTGGTCGCGGATGAAGTGCCCGCCGGACGGCGGCGTCACCGCATCTTCGCTGCCGGCAATCACCAGCAACGGCACGTTGATCGAAGCCAGTTGTTCACGGAAATCGGCATCGCGCACGGCCGCGCAGTTGGCCGCATAGCCTTGTGGATTGGTTGCGGCAAGCATGTCGGTAATCTTCTTCGCCGCCTCGGGATGCGCTGCGGAAAAGTCCGGGGTAAACCAGCGCGCAATCGAGGCATCACGCAGCGCGACCATCGCCGCCGGGCCGTCGCGCAACACGGTTTCGATGCGCGGATTCCACACCGACGGATCGCCGATTTTCGCTGCGGTGTTGCACACGATCAGTTTGTGCAGACGATGGCCTGCGTTGATCCCCAGCCACTGACCGATCAGCCCGCCCATCGACAGCCCGCAGAAATGCGCGCGCTCGATATGCAGCGCATCGAGCAGACCGAGCACGTCGCGACCGAGTTGTTCGATGCTGTACGGCCCCTCGGTGACCAGCGATTGCCCATGGCCGCGCGTGTCGAAACGCAGCACGCGGAAATGCTCGGTGAACGCCGGCATTTGCGCGTCCCACATGTGCAGGTCGGTGCCCAGCGAGTTGGACAGCACCAGCACCGGCGCCTCCGCCGGGCCCTCAATTTCATAGTGCAGTTCGCCATCGGCGAGTTGAACGAAAGCCACAGCCCTCTCCTTCAGACAGTCAAAGCGTTGTGTTCAGCCACCGCGCGCTCGACCCAGACTTGCGCCTGGCCAAGGTAATGCGCGGGGTTCAGAAGATCATCGAGCTCAGCGCCACTGAGTTCGGCGGTGACCTGCGGCTCGTCAGCCAGCACCGCACGCAGATGGCGTTGCTCGGCCACCGCGCGTTTGCAGCATTGCTCGAGCAGATGATGCGCGGTGTCGCGGCCGACGCGTTGGGCGAGGACGATGCTCACCGCTTCGGCCAGCACGAGGCCCTGGGTCAATTCGAGGTTGCGGGCCATGCGCGCCGCGTCGACTTCCAGACCGTCGGCCAGCAAGCGCGCCTGGTGCAGCGAACCGGACACCAGGCAGCAGATTTCCGGCAGGGTTTCCCATTCGGCATGCCACAAACCAAGGCTGCGTTCATGTTCCTGCGGCATCGCGCTGAACAGCGTCGACACCAGCCCCGGCACCCGCGTGGCCGCGCCGATCAGCACCGCCGCGCCGACCGGATTGCGTTTGTGCGGCATGGTCGACGAACCACCCTTGCCCGGTGCCGCAGGCTCGAATACTTCCGCTGCTTCGGTCTGCATCAAAAGGCTGATGTCGCGGCCGAATTTGCCGAGGCTGCCGGCGATCAGGCCAAGCACCGCGCCGAATTCGACGATGCGATCACGCTGGGTATGCCACGGTTGCTCGGGCAGCGTCAGTTGCAGCTCTTCGGCCAATGCTTCGGCGATCGGCAACGCCTGTTCACCCAGCGCCGCGAGCGTGCCGGAGGCGCCACCGAATTGCAGCACCAGCAAACGCGGTTTCAGTTGTTGCAGACGCTGACGGCTGCGCGTGACGGCGCCCAGCCATCCAACGATTTTCATACCGAGGGTCACTGGCGTGGCATGTTGCAGCCAGGTGCGCCCGGCCAGTGGCGTGGTAGCGAAACGTTGTGCCTGAGCTGCGAGCGAGTCGGCCAGTTGCGCCAGTTGGTCTTCGATCAGCGCCAGCGCCTGGCGCAATTGCAGGACCAGCCCGGAATCCATCACGTCCTGACTGGTCGCGCCCAGATGCACATAGCGCTCGGCTTCGGCATCGCTCGAGGCGATCTGCTTGCCCAAGGCCTTGACCAGTGGGATCGCCGAATTGCCGGCCGTGGCAATCGCCTCGCCCAGCGCCGCGAAGTCATACAGGCCCGCGTCGCACGCTGTGGCAATCGGTGCCACGGCCGATGAAGGAATCAGCCCGACCCGCGCCTCGGCCCGGGCCAGCGCCGCTTCGAAATCAAGCATCGCCTGCACCCGGCCCTGATCGCAGAACATTTCGCGCATATCGCGGGCGGTGAAGTAGGCATCGAACAATTGATTGCCCGGTCGCTGAGTCATAAACAGTCCTTGCCGGCGCGGGCCTCGCAGCCCGCGCACATGGGTTTACAGATCGTGGTGCAGATACTTCGCCTGCTTGGGCAAACGCAGGCTGAACAGGAAGGCCACCGCCATCATCGCCGTGACGTACCAGTAGAAGGCGTTTTCCATGCCGCCGGCTTTGAGACTCAGGGCAACGAATTCTGCCGAGCCACCGAAGATTGCATTCGCCACTGCGTAAGCCAGGCCGACACCGAGGGCGCGGACTTCCGGCGGGAACATCTCGGCTTTTACCAGACCGCTGATCGAGGTGTAGAAACTGACAATCGCCAGCGCCAGGGTGATCAGTACGAAGGCGAGGAACGGGCTGGTGATGCTTTTCAGGCTGAGCAGAATCGGCACGGTGAACAGCGTGCCGAGGGCGCCGAACCAGAGCATCGAGTTCCGTCGGCCGATCTTGTCGGCGAGCATGCCGAACAACGGCTGCATGCACATATACAGGAACAGCGCGCCGGTCATGATGTAGCTGGCGGTCTTGGCGTGCATCCCGGCGGTGTTCACCAGGTATTTCTGCATGTAGGTGGTGAAGGTGTAGAAAATCAGCGAGCCGCCAGCGGTGTAGCCGAGCACGGTGATGAACGCCGCTTTATGATCGCGGAACAGTGCAGTGATGCTACCGGCGTCTTTGTGCGCACGGGTTTCCTTATTGGTGGTTTCCTTCAGCGAACGACGCAGGAACAGCGAAATCAGCGCCGCCACCGCACCGACCACGAACGGAATCCGCCAGCCGTAGGCACGCAGGTCTTCTTCAGTGAGGAACTGTTGCAGCACCACCACCAGCGACACCGCCAGCAGTTGTCCGCCAATCAGCGTCACGTACTGGAACGAGGCGAAGAAACCGCGCTGGCCCTTGAGCGCAACCTCGCTCATGTAAGTCGCGGTGGTGCCGTATTCGCCGCCCACCGACAGACCTTGCAGCAAACGCGCGAACAGCAACAGCACCGGCGCCCAGACGCCGATGTCCTTGTAGGTCGGCAGGCAGGCAATCAGCAGCGAGCCGAAGCACATCATCAGAATCGAGATGAGCATCGAGTTCTTGCGCCCGTGCTTGTCAGCGACCCGGCCGAAAATCCAGCCACCAATCGGCCGCATCAGGAACCCGGCAGCGAACACGCCAGCGGTGTTGACCAGTTGCACGGTGGGGTTATCGGAGGGGAAAAACGCCGGGGCGAAATAGATCGCGCAGAAGGCGTAGACGTAGAAGTCGAACCATTCGACGAGGTTGCCGGACGAAGCGCCGACGATGGCAAAGATGCGCTTGCTGCGCTCTTCGCCGGTGTAGTGGGAGGTGGTGGTTGTCATTGTTTTTTCACTCGATAGGGACAGTCACAGTCTAGACATACTTTGCAACAGTCCCGTTCCACATCGGATCGTCACCCAAGTCTGGATCAGCCTTTGTGGCGAGGGGATTTATCCCCGCTAAAGTGCGAGGCACTCGCAAATCAGATACACGCGGTTCATCTGAATACCGCGCCGACTGGTTTTTGGGGCTGCTTCGCAGCCCAGCGGGGATAAATCCTCTCACCACAGGGACTCTGTCCTGCACGGGATTTGGGGTGTTCTCTCAATAATCGAAGAACACCGTCTCGGCATCGGTGCCCTGCAGAACTACATTCCACTGGTACACACCCGACGCATCCGCCTTGGCCAGCAACGTCTGGCGACGCTCCGCCGGCACACATTCCAGCAACGGATCAGCAACGTTCGCCGGTTCGCCCTCGAAATAAATCCGCGTCAGCAAGTGCTTGACCAGACCGCGAGCAAACACCAGCACCACCAGATGCGGCGCCTGGGTCGAGCCTTTCAGGCCGGGCACGGTGCCGGGTTTGATCGTGGTGAAACGGAAGCGCCCCTCGGCGTCCACCGGTACCCGGCCAAAGCCTTCGAAATTCGGATCGAGCGGTTTGTCCTGCTGATCTTCCGGGTGGTCGTACTTGCCGGCGGCGTTGGCCTGCCAGACTTCGAGCATGGCGTCGTTGACGACATCGCCATTGCCGTCCACCACTTGGCCGGTGATCGCCACGCGCTCGCCGAGGGTCAGCTCGTTGGCCAGGGTTTCGCGGTTCAGCCAGGTCAGGCCGATGTGGTAATACGGCCCGACGGTGTGGGACGTGGTCGCATAAAGCGTCATCTTATTTCTCCATCGGCGTGGCTTCACGGCCGCGCAGCACGATGTCCCAGCGGTAACCGAGGGCGTAGGACGGAATGGTTTTTTCCAGATCGAAAGCAGCGATCAGGCGTTCCTTGGCCGAGGTGTCCGGCACGCAGTTGTAGATCGGGTCATACGCCAGCAACGGGTCGCCGGGGAAATACATTTGCGTGACCAGACGCGTAAGAATGCTCGGCCCGAACAGGGAAAAGTGGATGTGCGCCGGGCGCCAGGCGTTGTGGTGGTTGCCCCACGGATAGGCGCCGGGCTTGATGGTCTGGAACTGGTACCAGCCGTCGGCATCGGTGACGGTGCGGCCGGTGCCGGTGAAGTTCGGGTCCAGCGGCGCGTCGTGCAGGTCGCGGGCATGGTTGTAGCGGCCGGCGGCATTGGCCTGCCAGATCTCCACCAGAATCCCCGGCACCGGCAGGCCGTCTTCGTCGAGCACGCGGCCGTGAATGATGATGCGCTCGCCCAACGGTTCGCCGTCGTGCTGTGCGGTCAGGTCATTGTCCTTTTCGGCAACGTGTTCGGCGCCGATGGTCGGCCCGGTGATTTCCGATAGCGAGTGCGGCAGGTGCACCAACGGCTTGGACGGCGAGCGCAGGTTGGTGGATTGATACGTCGGGTGCAGGTAGTCAGGCTGAGTGCCTGCCTGTGGGCGACGGTAACCAGGCTTGTCAGTCATTTCGCTTTCCTCAGTTCTTGTAAGTGCCGCAGCGCGTCAGACACGTTCGATGGCCAGGGCCAGACCCTGGCCAACACCGACGCACATGGTCGCCAGACCTTTCTTGCCGCCAGTCTTTTCCAGATGATGCAGGGCGGTCAGCACCAGCCGCGCACCGCTCATGCCCAACGGATGACCGAGGGCAATCGCGCCGCCATTCGGGTTGACCTGCGGCGCATCGTCGGCCAAGCCCAACTCGCGCAATACCGCGAGGCCCTGGCTGGCAAACGCTTCGTTGAGTTCGATCACGTCGAAATCGCTGACCGCGACGCCAAGGCGCTCGGTCAGTTTACGCACCGCCGGCACCGGGCCGATGCCCATCACCCGTGGTGCGACGCCGGCGCTGGCCATGCCGAGCACTTTTGCGCGGGCGGTCAGGCCGTGTTTTTTCACCGCTTCGGCCGAAGCCAGAATCAGCGCAGCAGCACCATCGTTGACCCCGGAGGCATTGCCGGCAGTAACGGTTTTGTCCGCGCCGTTGACCGGTTTCAGCTTGGCCAGTGCTTCGATCGTGGTGTCGGCGCGCGGATGTTCGTCCTGGCTGACCACGGTTTCGCCCTTTTTGTGGGCGATGCGCACTTCGACGATTTCTTCAGCGAAGTAACCGGCAGCCTGCGCGGCGGCGGTACGTTGCTGACTGCGCAGAGCAAAGGCGTCCTGATCTGCGCGCGAAACCCTGTAGTCGTCGGCAACGTTGTCAGCAGTCTGCGGCATGGCATCGACGCCGTACTGCGCCTTCATCAGCGGGTTGATGAAACGCCAGCCGATGGTGGTGTCTTCCAGTTTCATGTTGCGCGAGAACGCCGCGTCGGCCTTGCCCATCACGAATGGCGCGCGGGACATCGATTCGACGCCACCGGCAATCGCCAGCTCCATCTCGCCGCTGGCGATCGCACGGAATGCGGTGCCGATCGCGTCCATGCCCGAAGCGCAGAGGCGATTGAGCGTAACGCCGGGCACGCTGTCCGGCAGACCCGCCAGCAGCAGCGCCATGCGCGCAACGTTGCGGTTGTCTTCGCCGGCCTGGTTGGCGCAGCCGAGGAACACCTCATCGACGGCGTTCCAGTCCACCGATGGATTGCGCTCCATCAGGGCCTTGATCGGCACGGCGGCCAGGTCATCGGCGCGCACGGCGGACAGTGCGCCGCCGAAGCGTCCGATGGGGGTGCGAATCGCGTCGCAGATATACACGTCACGCATCATGCTTCTCCCGGTGCCTGGCCATGGGCGGCAGCGGTGCGCGCTTCCAGATCACGCAGCGCCGTCAGCTCGACTTCGGTCGGCTCAGCGGTGGTTTCAACAGCGTCGGCAAAACGGATCGCCCAACCGGTGGCGGCGACCACTTGCTCGCGGGTCACGCCCGGATGCAGCGCAGTGACCACGAATTCGTGGGTACCCTCCTCCGGTTCCATGATGCACAGGTCGGTGATGATGCCCACCGGCCCGGCGCCCGGCAGGCCGAGACGTTTACGCGAATCGCCACCTTCGCCGTGACCGACCGAGGTGATGAAATCGAGCTTGTCGACAAACGAACGCGCCGACTGTTTAAGGATGATCAGCACGCTTTTCGCCGAACCGGCAATCTCCGGCGCGCCACCGGCACCCGGCAGACGCACTTTCGGCGCGTGGTAGTCGCCGACCACGGTGGTGTTGATGTTGCCGAAACGGTCGACCTGCGCGGCGCCGAGGAAACCAACGTCGATGCGCCCGCCCTGCAGCCAGTAGCGAAAAATCTCACCGGTCGGCACCACCGTGTCGGCGGTCTCGGCCAGCTCACCGTCACCGATCGACAGAGGCAGTACGCTCGGCTTGGCGCCAATCGGGCCGGATTCGTAGATCAGCACTACGTCTGGCGATGAAGTCAGCCGCGCGAGGTTGGCGGCTTTCGATGGCAGGCCGATGCCGACGAAACATACCGAGCCGTTCTTCAGGCGCCGGGCCGCCGCGACGGTCATCATTTCATTGGTGGTGTAAGTCATTACTTGGCCTCCGAAGCAGCGGCCAATTTGGCCTGGAATTCGCTGAAGTCAGCGCAGCCATGGATGTATTCGTTGATCCACGCGGTAAACGTCTCACGGTCGCGAGCGATCGGGTCCCACGCCTGATAGAACCGATTGTCACGCTCGGTGTAACCGTGGGCGTAGGACGGATGCGCGCCACCCGGCACGTGGCAGACCGCGCTCAAGGCCCAGGTCGGCAGTACGCAAGCGTTCATCGGTGCATTGAGGTCGTCGACGATTTCTTCCACGGTGACGATGCAGCGCTTGGCCGCCAGCGCGGCTTCTTTCTGCACACCGAGAATGCCCCAGAGCAACACGTTGCCTTTGCGGTCGGCCTTTTGCGCGTGAATCACGGTGACGTCCGGGCGTACCGAAGGCACTGCCGCCAGCACTTCGCCGGTGAACGGACAGGTCACGGTTTTGATCAGCGGATTGACCTTCGGCAGGTCGGAGCCGGCGTAGGCACGCAGCACCGCGAACGGCAGGCCGGACGCGCCGGCAACGTAGGCGTTGGCGAGGTCGGCGTGGCTGTGTTCTTCGATTTCCAGCGCGTGCGGCCATTGTTTCTCGACCGCGTCACGCAGGCGGTGCAGCGAGCCCACACCCGGGTTGCCGCCCCAGGAGAAAATCAGTTTGCGCGCGCAACCGGCGCCGATCAGTTGGTCGTAGATCAGGTCAGGCGTCATCCGCACCAGCGTCAGATCTTTCTTGCCTTGACGAATGATTTCATGACCCGCTGCCGTAGGGATCAGGTGAGTGAAGCCTTCGAGGGCGACGGTGTCGCCGTCGTTGACGAATTGCTTCACCGCGTCGTGCAGCGAAAGGATCTCAGCCATGGAGCGGGCTCCTGTTCTTGTAAGGAATCGCCAGTGATAAAAAGGCGCGAGGTTCAGCGCCGGAGTCACTGAAGATTAAGCTCGGGAAATTCGCCAAACAATCCGATAATCGACTGAGTGTTCGTTTATCGAACGGATTGTTGCTTGCCTAATGATCGTTCCCACGCTCCGCGTGGGAATGCAGCCCGGGACGCTCCGCGTCCCTGTACAGCCGAACGCAGAGCGTCCGTTGAGGCATTCCCACGCGGAGCGTGGGAACGATCATGGGTCTGCCTCAGGTCGCATCCGCATGACTGACCATGCCTTTGATCAGCACCGCCGCCGTCGCCAAACCGGCCGGGATCACCAGTGCGGTCAGCACTTGCTCGAAATTCCAGCCCAGGCCGAGCAAGGTTGCGCCCATCCACGCGCCGAGGATCGCGCCGAAGCGGCCGATGCCGAGCATCCACGACACCCCGGTCGCGCGGCCTTGAGTCGGGTAGAAGCGCGCGGCCAATGACGGCATCGCCGATTGCGCGCCGTTGACGCACATGCCTGCCACCAGCACCAGCGTCGCCAGCAAGGTGATGTTGCCCAGGCTCTGCCCCACGGCGTAGGCAAACACCCCGGCCAGCAGGTAGAAAATACCGATGACCTTGTGCGGATTGAAGCGGTCCATCGCCCAGCCCACCCCGACCGCGCTCAACACCCCACCAAACTGGAACAACGCACCGATGAACGCAGCCTGTTCCATGCTCGCGCCGCTGTCGCGCATCAGCGTCGGCAGCCAACTGGTCAGCAGGTACACAATCACCAGGCCCATGAAATAGGTCAGCCACAACAGCAGCGTGCCGGAGCTGTAAGTGCCGGAGAAGATCACCGCAAAGACATTACGCGCCTTCACGGTCTTCTGTTCCGGCACGCTGAAGCTCGCAGCCTGGGCAACGGTAACCGGGTCGATCGGCGCGAGAGTCTTGCGTACTTTGTCGGTGCCACGGTTGCGCACCACCAGATAGCGCGCCGATTCCGGCAGCCAGAACACCAATACCACGGCGAGGATCAGCGGCAGGATCCCGCCGATCATCAGCAGAGCATGCCAGCCGAACGCCGGGATCAGCTTCGCGGAGATGAAACCGCCGCCGGCCATGCCGAGGTTGAAGCCGCAGAACATGCTGGTCACCAGCAGCGACTTCTTGCGCTCGGGTGTGTATTCCGAAAGCAGGGTCGTGGCGTTGGGCATGCCCGCGCCGAGACCGAGGCCGGTGAGGAAGCGCAACACCAGCAGTTGTTCGACGTTGGTGCTGTACGCCGAGGCCAGGCTGAAGCCGCCGAACAGAGTCACCGCGCCGACGAGTACGACTTTGCGCCCGAAGCGGTCAGCCAAAGGGCCAGAGCCGAGAGCGCCGAAGACCATGCCGATCAGCGCAGCACTCATCACCGGGCCTAGGCTGGCGCGATCAATGCCCCAGTCTTGCGAGAGCGCCGGGGCGATGAAGCCCATGGCGGCGGTGTCGAGGCCGTCGAGAAATACGATCAGGAAACACAGGATCACCACCCGCCACTGATAGCGCGAGATCGGTTGGGCGTTGATGAAGGTCTGCACATCGAGGCAGTTACCCACAGCGGACTGAGGCTGGTTCATTATTTTTATTCCACGCAAAAAACGCAGTCGAACGGCGGCCGGCCGAAGGAAGGCACGGTCACAAGAATAGAAGGTTGTAATCAGGCGTTGCGGTGAACCCGGCAACAACGGGTGGGATACAGACAGTCGGGGAGCGAGCGCATGGTGAGTTGCCTCTTGTCATTATTATGGGGTCGACAGTCCGGCGAGCTCATTCACATCAGCGCCGGATGACGCTGCCGCGACATTAATGATCCGAGGGTTTTAGCGTCAATTCGATAAACGCAACACTGTGCGTTTATCGAACAGCTTCCTCAGGCGAACAGTTGCGCACTGAGGTCGCGACTGGCGCTGAGCAGGCCGGGCAAGAAGCGCTGCTCCAGCTCGGCGCGACTGACCCGCCCGGCGTGGGTGCTGACATTCAGCGCGGCGACCACTTGCCCCGAGGCGTCGTACACCGGAACGGCGATCGAGCGCAGCCCCTGTTCCAGTTCCTGATCGACAATGCACCAGCCCTGCTGCCGCACCTGCTGCAAACATTCGAGCAACGCGTCGGGGGTATGAATGGTGCGGCTGGTCTTGGCCACCAGTTCGGCGTGGTCGAGGTATTCGCCCAGGGAAGTGTCATCCAGTGCCGCTAGCAGAATCCGCCCCATCGACGTGCAATACGCCGGCAACCGCCCGCCGACGGAAAGGTCGACCGAGATCAATCGCTGAGTGGTCGCCGAACGCGCGATATAGAGAATGTCATCGCCCTCCAGCGTCGCCATGTTGCAGGCCTCGTGCAGTTGCTCGCTCATACGGTCGAGATACGGCTGTGCGGAAACGGCCAGCGGGGTTGAGGACAGATAGGCATGGCCGAGGGTCAGCACTTTCGGCAGCAGCGAATAGGTGCGCCCGTCGGTGGTGGCGTAGCCGAGCTTGATCAACGTATGCAGGCAACGGCGCACGGCGGCGCGGGGGATTTCCGTGCGATGACTTATCTGCGCGATGGTCAGGTGGCGTTTGCGTTCCTGAAACGCCTGCACCACTGCCAGACCACGGGCCAGGGACGTCATGAAATCCGGATCACCGGTCAGCGCCTGAATGCGCTTGGCCGGCGAGGCGACGATGGGCGGCGCCACCGAGGTGAAGGAGTTGCGCATTTGATCGTTCATTTCTTGTCCTTGTCCGGCACGCATCGATGCCTAGTCAAACGGCTCGCCACGCGATGCACAAGCACCGGGGCGCCAACATTGGGCGATTATCGAACCGCCGACCGATAATCGCAATCCAGACTCCCGCCCTCCTCTTCATCCTTGAGGCAGCTTTAGCGATTCTGCTCGCAACTTAGTTGTTCTAGTTAATGGCGCCAAAAACAGAACGCCGGTTCTATAACGCTGTCTTTACACTTAACTAGCGGCAAAAGTTGCCAGCAACAAAACCATCACACATTCAGAACCGTTTTTAACTTGGCAAAGATAGTCATTCCCGAATCGGCCGCTATAATGCACCCTAGTCGCGGCGCTTTAATCAAAAGCCCGCGACTTGCTGAAACGAGGTCCTTCGTCTCAGCTCCGGCCAGCGCCCGGCGCCCATCACACATGCAACGCCAGCGCTCGCTGAAACAGGAAACTGATGCTGCGTCAGTTTTTATCTGGTGCCGTAGCCGCCTGTAACACGGAAGTCTTGATCGCCTCTGCAATGTCTCCGCGCCCGATCGGGCTGTGGATGACTGGCGGGGGCGCGCAATTGACTCGTTGCAGTGTGTTTCACCGGATATTCAATTCAACTCATACAGGTAGCACCGTGACAAAAGACGAACTGCGCGCGGAACTAGAGCGCCAGGAACAACGTTACAAGGAAGTTTACGGCGGGGAAGTCACCACCTACGCCGCTCAGCCGGAACCGGAACGCAAGGCATGGCGCAAGCGCCCTACTGTTCAGGATCAGGTGTTCAAGCAGGAAATCGAAAAGATCGAAAAGGAACTCAAAGCCGAAGAGCCATGAGCCACGGCGGTTGAGCATTCGAAAGTCGACGTCCGCCTGAGCCACAGCGCGGTGGAAGACGACACCTCGCGCGCCCGCTAAGCGCGGGCAGCGGCTATATCGCTGTTCTGCGGCTTATGAACGAGCGTCCCACAGGTTTCAGAGATATTTCAGACAAGCGTTTGAGCCTTTGAGATATCAGAAAAACTGGCTTAAAAATCTTATTTTTTCAATAAAATCAAAGATTTGAAAAACCCTGCGTGCTGCTTGGTTTTCACGCCCTGCAACAAATTAAATCGAAGAAGGGTGTGACCAGTGAGCAGACGGGGCATCGATTTCCTGTCTTTTCTGGCATAATCGCGCCCCCTTACGACCGGGTCAGAAAACCTTCATGATCGATTTATTCAGCGGACTGGATGCTTGGGTGCTTGTGAGCCTCTTGCTCGCCCTGACGTTTGTCCTCGCCTTCGAGTTCATCAATGGATTTCATGACACCGCTAACGCGGTAGCCACTGTTATCTACACCAAAGCCATGCCGCCACACCTGGCGGTGTTCTTTTCCGGTGTGTTCAATTTCCTCGGCGTGCTGCTGGGCGGCGTTGGCGTGGCGTATGCCATCGTCCACTTGCTGCCGGTTGAGCTGCTGATCAATGTGAACACCGGCCATGGCCTGGCGATGGTGTTCTCGTTGCTCGCCGCGGCAATCGCCTGGAACCTGGGCACCTGGTACTTCGGTATCCCGGCTTCCAGCTCGCACACCCTGATCGGCTCGATCCTCGGTGTCGGCCTGGCCAACGCGCTGATCAACGACATTCCGTTGAGAGATGGCGTGAACTGGCAGAAAGCGATCGACATCGGCGCCTCGCTGGTGTTCTCGCCGATGGCCGGCTTCCTGATCGCCGCGCTGGTGCTGATCGGCCTGAAATGGTGGCGCCCGCTGTCGAAGATGCACAAGACGCCGGAACAGCGCCGCAAGATCGACGACAAAAAGCACCCACCGTTCTGGAACCGTCTGGTTCTGGTGATCTCGGCAATGGCCGTGAGCTTCGTGCACGGTTCCAACGACGGCCAGAAAGGCATCGGCCTGATCATGCTGGTGCTGATCGGTATCGTCCCGGCGCAGTTCGTTCTCGATCTGAACAGCACCACCTACCAGATCGAACGCACCCGCGACGCGACCCTGCACCTGAGCCAGTTCTACCAGCGCAACGCCGATTCGCTGGGTGAATTCCTGGCCCTGGGTAAGAGCGTGGAAGGCGACCTGCCGGAGAAATTCCGCTGCAACCCGCAGCAGACCGAACCGACCATCACCGCCCTGCTGCACACCCTCAAAGGTGTAGCGGACTACCATTCGCTGTCGTCGGACAGCCGCATCGAAGTGCGTCGCTACCTGCTCTGCCTGGACGACACGGCGAAGAAAGTCGGCAAGCTGCCAGGCCTCGAAGCCCGTGAAAAGGCTGACCTCGACAAGCTGCGCAAAGACCTGACCACCACCACTGAATACGCCCCGTTCTGGGTGATTCTGGCGGTCGCCCTGGCACTGGGCCTGGGCACCATGGTCGGCTGGAAGCGCGTAGTGCTGACCATTGGCGAGAAGATCGGCAAGCAGGGCATGACCTATTCCCAGGGCATGTCGGCGCAGATCACCACCGCCAGTTTGATCGGCATGGCCAACATCTTCAGCCTGCCGGTGTCGACCACTCACGTGTTGTCTTCGGGTGTGGCCGGGACCATGGTTGCCAACAAGAGCGGCCTGCAGGGTGGCACGGTGAAGACTATTCTGCTGGCCTGGGTGTTGACCCTGCCGGCGACCGTGGCGCTGTCGGCCGGGTTGTTCTGGTTGGCTTCGAAGGCTTTGGGTAGTTGATCGTTAGCTGTTGATTGGAAAAGGCGTGATTCGTGAGGATCACGCCTTTTTTGTTATGGGGGCTAAGAAGTATGCCGAAGGGGCAAAAGATCAAAAGCCAAAGCAAAAGCCAGATCAAGAGCCCCTCACCCTAGCCCTCTCCCGGAGGGAGAGGGAACTGACCGAGGTGTTTGAGCGAGTTACGTCGATGTGAAAGTCCGAGTTGAACTCAGGATTTGAAAAGCACACAAATCAGCTCCCTCTCCTCGGGGAGAGGGCTGGGGTGAGGGGCAGCAACAATGCAAATCAAAAGCCGAACACCCACGCTTTTCACCACTCAATAGGCCGAGTGTCAGCTCGCCTGCTCTTGATCTTGATCCACCGGCGACGTCGGAAGGCTGAGTGGAGGGATTGATCCGGGCGTGGGAGCGCAGCGACCGTCTGGCGCAGCCAGACACAGCGGAAGGAGGTGCAGCGAAGCAAACCGGAGCCGCTGCGCCCGGATCGATCCCGCAGCGAAGGAACCCGAGCCTGCGAGGGCCGAACGCAGGAGCAAGCGTTTTGGTTACTTTTTGGCGTCTGAAAAAGTGACTCGCCGTAAGGGCGAAACCGCCAGCAGCCACACCCGAAGCAACGGATATTCACCCAAAACCCCAACAGCCTGGTCGGCCCACAGGCCGCCACGGCCCAAAAAAAAGGGGCAACCGAAGTCGCCCCAAAATGCCTTGCGTGCCCATCAAATCCAGAAGAACTCACTTGCGCCGCTTATGCGCATCCTTCCAGATAAAAAATCCAAACCCTGCAAAAAACAGCACCATGAGCCCCACCGTGAGAACCCCGGCAAACACCACGTTATCGAAAAACATGACTGACCTCCCGGCCCTGCTTTGCTTTGCTTTGCTGCGATGGATTCAAATTAACAAACACACAGGCGCACATATTGACCAGGATCAATATCCGCAACGTTGGGAAATAAAGGAGGGGAAATAACTGATCTGCATCAACCAATGCAGCGGGAGATCAACGCTTTTTCGGCTTGTTCTTCGACTTTTTCTTGGCTTTTCCCAACGGCATCGCCTGCTCGAAAGCCTGGCGCACTTCGTTCAGGCGCTTTTCGTTGAGGTCATGCACACGCTTGGCGCGTTCAGTGCTGAGGTCGATCAGTTTGTCGTCTTGGCTCATGGCGTCCGGCACATCGCAGAAGAGATCACAGCTGCCGTCACCGACAGGATTGCGCCAATCATGCCGCTTGGCGCTGGCGCTGACCAGTCACTGCTCAAATCTCGATATCGACCCACAAGCCCTGACGCGGCTGATCGTCTATCAACGGCACCACTGGCACGGTGTTGTCGGCGTTCAACTCGGTACCCGGCACGGCCAGATGCTCTTCAGGATCTTCATCCGCCTCGCGGCGTCGGCGGTCACGTTCCTGTTGACGACGCTGTTCTTCGCGCGCCAGCAGACGATCCTCTTCCGGATCACGCTTCTGCAGATCGATCGTGCTTTCGTTGGAGCTTTCCTGCACCGGCACCACTGGCGGGATGTCCGGCCGCTGGCGGATCGGATCCTGCTGGGAAGTGATCGGCACGGCGCTCAAGGGGAGCATCGGTGGCAACATATAAAGGTCTCCTGTCTGCAGGCTATCGGCTGGGGCGCAGGCGCCTTGAGCCGCCTGTCGCAAACTTGTGACCCGGTAGACACTGACTGGTGCCCTGCCGCTTGAAAAAAGCGACACATGACGCCTCGGCTTCAGCTTGCAGCTCGAAGCTAAAAGCTTGCCGCTGCTCCTATTCCTTTGGCCCTGAAGCCGTCATTCCGTTAAGATAGCCCGCTTTTTCAAGGTGGGAGTCAGGCAGCATGGCGCAGCAGTATCAACCGGGGCAACGCTGGATCAGTGACAGCGAAGCAGAGCTTGGTTTAGGCACCGTTCTGGCACAGGACGGCCGCTTGCTGACCGTGCTTTACCCGGCCACTGGCGAAACCCGCCAGTACGCGCTACGGAATGCGCCCCTGACCCGCGTGCGGTTCTCGCCGGGCGACTCCATCACCCATTTCGAAGGCTGGAAGATGACCGTGCAGCAGGTCGACGACGTCGACGGGCTGATGGTCTATCACGGCCTCAACGGGCAGAACGAAGTCGTCACGCTGCCGGAAACCCAGCTGTCGAACTTCATTCAGTTCCGTCTGGCCAGCGACCGCCTGTTCGCCGGGCAGATCGACCCGCTGCCGTGGTTCTCCCTGCGCTACAACACCCTTGAACACACCAGCCGCCAGTTGCAGTCCTCGCTGTGGGGCCTGGGTGGCGTGCGTGCGCAACCGATCGCGCACCAGTTGCACATCGCCCGCGAAGTCGCCGACCGTATCGCCCCGCGCGTATTGCTGGCGGACGAAGTGGGTCTGGGTAAAACCATCGAAGCCGGTCTGGTCATCCATCGCCAACTGCTTTCGGGCCGCGCCAATCGCGTGCTGATTCTGGTCCCGGAAAACCTCCAGCATCAGTGGCTGGTGGAGATGCGCCGCCGCTTCAATCAGCAGGTCGCGCTGTTCGACGAAGAACGCTTTATCGAAAGCGATGCCACCAACCCGTTCGAAGACACGCAACTGGCGCTGGTCGCGCTGGAGTGGCTGGTCGACGACGAGAAGGCGCAGGACGCCTTGTTCGCTGCCGGTTGGGACTTGATGGTGGTGGACGAAGCGCACCACCTGGTCTGGCACGAAGACAAGGCCAGCGCGGAATACTCGCTGGTCGAGCAACTGGCCGAAGTGATTCCCGGCGTGCTGCTGCTCACCGCCACCCCGGAACAACTCGGTCAGGACAGCCACTTCGCCCGTCTGCGCCTGCTCGACCCGAACCGTTTCCACGACCTGGCCGCGTTCCGCGCCGAGAGCGACAACTATCGCCCGGTCGCCGAAGCGGTGCAGGAACTGCTCGACAAGGGCCGTCTCTCCGCCGAGGCGCACAAGACCATTCACGGTTTCCTCGGCAACGAAGGCGAAGCCCTGCTCACCGCCGTCAACGATGGCGATACTGAAGCCAGCGCCCGCCTCGTGCGTGAACTGCTCGATCGCCACGGCACCGGCCGCGTGCTGTTCCGCAACACCCGCGCCGCCGTGCAGGGTTTCCCGGAGCGCAAACTGCATCCTTATCCGCTGCCGTGCCCCGACGAATACCTCGAACTGCCGCTGGGCGAGCACGCCGAGCTGTACCCGGAAGTCAGCTTCCAGGCGCAACCGGACGCCGACGAAGAACAGCGCTGGTGGAAATTCGATCCGCGCGTCGAGTGGCTGATCGATCAGCTGAAAATGCTCAAGCGCACCAAAGTGCTGGTGATCTGCGCCCACGCCGAAACCGCGATGGATCTGGAAGACGCCCTGCGCGTGCGTTCCGGCATCCCGGCCACGGTGTTCCACGAAGGCATGAACATCCTCGAGCGGGATCGCGCCGCCGCCTACTTCGCTGATGAAGAGTTCGGCGCGCAAGTGCTGATCTGCTCGGAAATCGGCAGTGAAGGTCGCAACTTCCAGTTCGCTCACCACCTGGTGCTGTTCGATCTGCCGTCGCACCCGGACCTGCTCGAGCAGCGCATCGGCCGTCTCGACCGGATCGGCCAGAAGCACATCATCGAACTGCACGTGCCGTACCTGGAAACCAGCCCGCAAGAGCGCCTGTTCCAGTGGTACCACGAGGCGCTCAACGCCTTCCTCAACACCTGCCCGACCGGCAACGCCTTGCAGCATCAGTTCGGCCCACGCCTGCTGCCGCTGCTCGAAGAAGCCGATGACGGCGAGTGGCAAGCGCTGATCGACGAAGCACGCGCCGAGCGTGAACGTCTCGAAGCCGAGCTGCACACCGGCCGCGACCGTCTGCTGGAATTGAATTCCGGCGGCGCTGGCGAAGGTGAAGCGCTGGTAGAAGCGATCCTCGAGCAGGACGACCAGTTCGCCCTGCCGATCTACATGGAAACCCTGTTCGACGCCTTCGGCATCGACAGCGAAGACCATTCAGAAAACGCCCTGATCCTCAAGCCGAGCGAGAAGATGCTCGACGCCAGTTTCCCGCTGGGCGACGACGAAGGCGTGACCATCACCTACGACCGCAATCAGGCGCTGTCGCGCGAAGATATGCAGTTCATCACTTGGGAACACCCGATGGTGCAGGGCGGCATGGATCTGGTGCTGTCCGGTTCGATGGGCAACACCGCCGTCGCGCTGATCAAGAACAAGGCGTTGAAGCCGGGCACCGTGTTGCTCGAATTGCTCTACGTCAGCGAAGTGGTTGCACCGCGCTCGCTGCAACTGGGTCGCTACCTGCCACCGGCGGCGCTGCGTTGCCTGCTCGATGCCAATGGCAATGACCTGTCGCCACGGGTGTCGTTCGAAACCCTCAACGATCAGCTGGAAAGCGTGCCGCGTGCCAGCGCCAACAAGTTCATCCAGGCCCAGCGCGATCAGCTGACGCCTCGGATCAATGCCGGCGAAGAAAAGATCGCCCCGCGTCACGCCGAGCGTGTGGCCGAAGCGCGCCGCCGCCTGGCCGCCGATACCGACGAAGAACTGGCGCGCCTGACCGCGTTGCAAGCGGTCAACCCGACCGTGCGCGACAGCGAACTGGAGGCGTTGCGCACTCAGCGTGAGCAGGGTCTGGCGATGCTCGACAAAGCGGCGCTGCGCCTGGAAGCGATTCGGGTGCTGGTAGCGGGTTAATCGCCCCGCTCCACCGCTGAAACCAAGAGGCCCGCAGTGATGCGGGCCTTTTTGTTTGCCTGTTATTTGTCAGGTGATGCAGATGGCCCCTTCGCGAGCAGGCTCGCTCCCACAATGAAATGCATTCCAAACTGTGGGAGCGAGCCTGCTCGCGAAAACGGTCAAGCAGTCGCCGCAGAAATTTCTGGTTCAACCACCGCTACCAACCCCTCCTTCATCCGCTGTGCATCGCGAACAAAGCAACGCGATGCCAGAAACAGAAAGACCATCGTCAGGAACAGCGCCACCGGGATCAGGTACATCGCGTCGTGCAGGCCGACAGCCTTGAACGCTTCGGTCATCTGCTCAGCCCCCGCCGCCAGCATCGCCGTATGCGCGAAGTGATCCGACAGACCACCCACGACCACTGGCCCCAACCCGCCGCCGAGCAGATACAGACCGGCGAAGAACAACGCCATCGCCGTCGCCCGCAGGCGAGGTTCGACGACGTCCTGAATCGCCGTGTACACGCAGGTATAGAAGTTGTAAGCGAACAGCCAGCCAACGCTGAACACCGCGACGAACACACCAATCTCGATGCGCCCGGCATGCAGCGCCCACGCCGTACACAGGGTCGAAATGATCAGACTGAACGCGGCAAACAACAGCCGCCCACTGGCGAAGCGCTGGTGAATCTTGTCGGCGATCCAGCCGCCAAGGGTCAGCCCGACCAGTCCGGTGACGCCGACGATCACGCCGGTGGCCACCGCCGCCTCCTGCAACGGCATGAGGAAATAGCGTTGCAGCATCGGCACCAGAAACGAGTTACAGGCATAGGTCGCGAAGTTGAAGCACAGCCCGGCCATGACCAGCCACAGGAAGGTCGGCACAGCGAGCACGCGGCGGATCGGTTTGTCGACTTTCTCCTGCGAGACCTGCACCGATTCCGCCGCACCGCGCTTAGGCTCTTTGATGAAGAACATGAAAATCGCCAGGATCAGCCCCGGCACGGCGGCAATGAAGAACGGCGCTCGCCAGCTGTCGAACGCCTTGACCATTGCGCCGATGGTGAAGAACGCCAGCAGCAGCCCCAGCGGCAGGCCGAGCATGAAAATGCCCATCGCCCGCGCCCGGCGGTGTGCCGGAAACAGGTCGCCGATCAACGAATTGGCCGCCGGTGCATAGCTGGCTTCGCCGATGCCGATGCCCATGCGCACGATGAGGAAACTCCAGAAACTGCCGACCATGCCGTTGACCGCAGTCAGCGCACTCCAGGTGGCCAGGCCCCAGCCCATCAGTTTGCTGCGTGAACCGGTGTCGGCCATGCGCCCGAGTGGCAGGCCGGCAATCGCGTAAACGATGGTGAACGCAGTGCCGATGATGCCCAGCTGAAAGTCGCTGAGGTGCCATTCCATGCGGATCGGTTCGATGATGATCGCCGGGATGGTGCGGTCGAAGAAATTGAACAGGTTGGCGAGGAACAGCAGGAACAGAATGCGCCAGGCATTCGCCGCTTGGGTCGAGTTCTGCATGGGTCCGTCTCTTTATTGTTATGAGGGCTTCACTGCCAGCGCGTCGAGCCCGGAACCTGCAATCTAGTCAGCTGCGCCGGGGCTGTCTGTCATCATTCGTCAGCCTGATATCGACCCATCGCACTGTAACGAAACGTAAGCCCTTGATAAGTCTGGAATCCCCCGCAGTACGGGGCTTTCGCGGCAAAATCCGGCGACAAAAAAATAGTTTCGCGCCCCCCTTCCCAACGGCATGGCAAAGCCTAGAATGGCCGCCGGATCCGTCCGGATCTTCCGATCAACCCCTTTGATACCCCCGCCCATGTCCGAAGCCAGTCCGTGTCTGAATTGCGGTGCCTGCTGTTCCCATTTTCGCGTGTCTTTTTTCTGGGGTGAGTGCGCATCCTCTGGCGGGACGGTGCCCGATGAACTGGTCGCGCAGATCACCCCGAGCCGGGTGGCAATGATCGGCACCGATCGCAAACCGGCGCGTTGCATGTCGCTGGCGGGTGAGGTCGGCAGCGCTGTGGCCTGCACGATCTATGACAAGCGCTCGAGCACCTGCCGCGAGTTCGAGGCGTCGTGGGAGAACGGCGAGCACAATCCCGACTGCGACAAGGCTCGCGCCGCCCACGGCCTGCCACCCTTGCCGCCACACTGGAACGATCTGCCGCTGGAGCGCATTGCCTAAGCCTTAGCGCGAATCGCTATGAGGCTAATGGCAAAATCATTACCACCAATGTGCCACTACGGCTTGCAGCCGGAAAAGCGCCTCTATACTGCTTTCATTCGCCTGCGTTGATTGACGCAAGGGCCAGATGAATCCGAGACGGGGCATGCTATGGAGTGGCTTGGTTTGCAGTTTGTTGCCGAGCTGCCGGCGAGCGGGCAGATTCTCCTCGATTGCAGCCACAACCCTTTGTTGGTGATGGTGGCCTATCTGGTCGCCTGCGCGGCGAGCTTCGCCACCCTGGACATGGCAGAGCGCCTGGTGCATGCCGAAGACCCGGGGTCGCGGCGAATCTGGCGCTGGATCGGCGCGACCTGCCTGGCCGGCGGCATCTGGGCCATGCACTTCATCGGCATGCTGGCCTTCCAGACCCCCATCGATATTCAGTACGACCTCGGCATCACCCTCTTGTCGTTGCTGATCGCCCTGCTCGCCTCGTGGCTGGCCATGCATACCCTCAGTGAGGTGCAGCCGAGCGCATTGCATTGCCTCAAGACCGCATGTGTCATCGGTTTGGGCATCGCTGGCATGCATTACGTCGGCATGGCCGCGATGAAGTCGAGCGCCACCGCCTACTACCAGCCGGGGCTGTTCGCGCTGTCGGTGCTGATTGCCATCGGCGCCAGTTTCGCCGCGCTGTGGGTGGCGCGCTATCTCAGCGAAGGCAGCGGCGTCGCGCATCAATTGCTCAAGTACAGCGCGGCGCTGATTCTCGGCGCTGGCATCATCAGCATGCACTTCACCGGCATGGCTGCGCTGGATCTGGTGCTTCCCGAAGGCGCTCTGGCAGCCAGCGGCGGCGACACCGGCCATCTGCAACTGGGCCTGACCGTAGCGCTGATCATCCTGTTGATTCTCGGCAGTGCGATCAGCGCCGCCCTCGCCGACAAGAAACTGCAGAACAAGGAAAACGACCTGCGCCGGCTCAACGCCCTGCTCAGCCAACTCGATCAGGCGCGCATGTCCTTGCAGCAAGCGGCCAATTACGACGCGCTGACCAACCTGATCAACCGCCGTGGTTTCAACCAGATGTTCGCCGAAAAACTTAGCCAGAAAACCAGCGAGGGCGGCATGCTCGCGGTGATGTTTCTCGACATCGACCACTTCAAGCGCATCAACGACAGCCTCGGCCATGACGCCGGTGACGCGCTGCTCAAAGTCATCGCCCAGCACATCAAGAGCTCGGTACGCAGCCATGAAGACGTGGTCGCGCGGTTCGGCGGCGACGAATTCTGCATCCTCATCAGCCTGCGTGACCGCGAAGAGGCGCGCGGCATGGCGCAGCGCATCATGCACAAGATGAAAGAGCCGATCGAACTGGCCGGCCGCCGCATGGTGATGACCACCAGCATCGGCATCAGCCTGTTTCCCGAAGACGGCACCACTTGCGAAGAGCTGCTCAAACACGCCGACCTGGCCTTGTACCAATCCAAAGGCGCCGGGCGCAACGGTCTGCACTTCTTCAATTCCAGCCTGAAGACCCGCGCCAGTTTCGAGCTGCAACTGGAAGAAGAACTGCGCAGTGCGCTACGGCAAGACAACGCGCTGATGCTCTACTACCAGCCGATCTTCGAAGTGAAAACCGGACGCGTGACCAAGCTCGAAGCGCTGATTCGCTGGCAGCATCCGGTTCACGGTTTGCTTACACCGGATCGCTTCATCGGTATCGCCGAGAACAACGGTTTGATTGCCGAACTGGACAACTGGGTGCTGCGCCGCGCCTGCAAGGATCTCGGCGAGCTGTCGCGGCATGGTTGTGCCGAATTGAAAATCGCCTGGAACTGCTCGCCGCTGAATCTGGCGCGGGAAGAGCTTGCCGAGGAGATTGAGCACGCCTTGCACACGGCGGGCGTTGCCCCGGAACGCCTGGAACTGGAGGTCACCGAAAACGCCTTGATGGGCAACATCGCCAACACTCTGGTGCTGTTGCGGCAGATCCGCGCCCTCGGTGTGTCGCTGTCGATCGATGATTTCGGCACCGGCTATTCGTCGCTGGCCTACCTCAAGCGTCTGCCGCTGAACACCCTGAAAATCGACCGCTCGTTCATCCTCGACATCCCCACCGCCACGGCGGACATGGAGATCGTCCAGGCGATCATCGTCATGGCGCACACCCTGCATCTGCAGGTGGTCACCGAGGGCGTCGAGAGCCTGGAGCAATACGAGTTTCTCGAGCGTTCGGGCTGCGACTTCATTCAGGGTTATCTGCTCAGCCGCCCGGTGCCGCTGGACGAATTGCGCGCGGTGCTCGATGAAATCAATCAGCGCAAACCCGTGCTCGGGGTCAATCCGTTGAGTCTGGCGCGCGATACATTTGCACCAGCGTCGCTGGATCCTTCGCTAAAAAGCCTTGCGCCCCATGCAGGCGCATCAATTGTGCGGCCAATCCGCTGATTGGCGTCGCCGAGCCCTGCTCGCGGGAAAATTTCACCGCCGTGTCGAGATCCTTGAGCAGCGTGCGCACGTGCCACTTGATCGGTTCGAAACGGCTCTCGGCCATTTGCGGGGCAAGGATCTGCAACGGCTTGGAATCGGCAAACCCACCGGCCAGCGCCTCGGCGATCAGGCTGGCATCGACCCCCGCCTGCTCGGCCAACGCCACCACTTCGGCAATCACCAGCGCATTGCAAGCGACAATCATCTGGTTGCAGGCCTTGGTCACCTGACCGGCGCCAATGCCGCCCATGTGCGTGACGCGCTGACCGAGGCTGAGCAGCACCGGGCGCACGCGCTCAAGATCTGCCGCTGCACCACCGACCATGATCGCCAGACTGCCAGCCTCGGCGCCGACCACACCGCCGGACACCGGGGAGTCAAGCCAGCCCATGCCGCTTTTCTCGGCCAGCTCTGCGGCCATCTCGCGAGTCGCGGTCGGTTCAAGACTGGAGAAATCCACCAATAGCTGGCCGTTTTTCGCACCTTCGGCAACACCGCCAGCGCCAAACACCACTTCACGCACCACGGCGGTATCGGCCAGACACAGCATGACGATGTCGGCGTGTGCGCACAGTACGGCAGGGCTCGATACCTGGCGGGCGCCGGCCGCAACCAGCGGTGCGCACTTGTCCGGGTTGCGGTTCCACACCGTCAGCGGGTAACCCGCGGCCAGCAGACGCCGGCACATCGGCAGGCCCATCAGGCCGATTCCGGCAAACCCCAACGAAGGTAGCGTTGACATCATTTCGCCTCTTTTCGATTAAAGATCACCGAATCATGGCCGATTCATCAACGATCAGGAAAGGATTCCGCCCGGCGATCAGACCAGCCAGCACTACGACGCCCGGGCCGTATTCGCGCACACAAGACGCGAGATCTTATTCCGTGAGGTTCGCCGGCACTGTTCGGCGGGCCAACCCAGTCCAGGTAAATGGCGCACCATGACCTCTAAAAACAACCCCGCCAGTGCAACAGCCGATCTGACCCTGAGCCCCGCCGCGAACAGCGCGTCATTATCCAGACCGACGCAGCCTTCGCGCCCGCTGTCGACCCAGCAATACCTGTACTTCACCGAAACCAACACCGACCGCATCCTCGATAACCTCGACGGCCTGCGCGATTCGGTGTTCCCGCGCCCGGCGCATCAGGAAGGCGACAACGAGCAGCACACCGACCAGGAATTCCCTTCGGTGTGCCTGATCGGCCTCGGTCGCTGCGGCTCCAACATCGCCCTCGACGTGGCGGAGCTGGTGTACAACGCGCGCAAGTTCTACCTCAACGAATTCAACAACGAAGACCGCCCGACCGACCGGCGTCTGGCCGACAAGGGCTACAGCCCGGCGCAGTGGATCAAGAACAATCTGCGCATCGGCACCAGCAAATCGACCAAACCGGTGTTTCTGGTCGAACCGCTGGTGATGCTGGGCGACCTCGACAAGGACATCGCCGGGCGCATCCGTTTCTCGCGCAAGGGCGAGAAAAGCGGCTTCCTGCGCGACTACAGCAAAATGAAGATCATGGACTTGTCCGAAGTCCACGCCGGTGGCGCCGGTAATGCGCCGATCCTCGGCCAGTACTTGGCGAAGATCATCCTCAACAAAGACACCCAGCGCTTCTCCAGCCCTGACTGGAAAATGATCCACTCGTACCTGATCGACAGCTGCGGGATCAAGGCCAACCAGTCGCGCCTGTATTTCTCGATCTTCAGTGCCGGCGGCGGTACCGGTTCGGGCATGGCCTCGGAGTTCGGTCTGGCCCAGCAGCACTCGTACATGAACAAGACCTTCGACACCAAGCCGATGGACGAGCATGACGGTAAGAGCGGTCATTCGTTTGTCTTTGAGCCGATCTTCACCAGCGGCATCTGCGTGCTGCCGAACATTTCCGACCACCGCAGCGAAATGTCCGAGGCGCTGCACATCAACGCCGGGCGCCTGCTGTGCAAATACCTGTCGGAGGAATGGGATTTCTCCTACAACTTCGCCAACGAAGACAGCAGCGAAGCCAGCGTGATGGGGCGTATCCGCCCGTGGAACGCGATGATGCTGATCTCCAACGACATCATGCGTTACGCCGAAGAAAGCGATGACGGCAATATCCAGAACATTGATGTCAATGCCATGGAGAAACACGCCAACCAGTACATCTCGCAGCAGATCTTCAACATTCTCACGGCGCAGGCAGTCACTACTGACTACGACCAGAACTACTTCCGCCGCGCCGGCATCGACATCGGCGAAACCATCCGCCTGGACGCCAACGACCTGTTCATGAGTCTGGCCGGGCCGGTGGCGATTGCCTACGCCGAATCGGTAGTCCCGGAAACCCCGCCGCCGAGCAGCGACAAGTTCAAGGTCTTCGACAAAGAGCCGCAGCGCCTGAACATCGACGACCTGTTCTTCCGTTCGATCGACCTGCCGCACTTCAACAAGGTCACTCAGGCCATCGAAGGCATCAGCCTGCTGCCGATCGAATCCAAGCGTTATCGCGCTTCGCTGGAGCAGTACAAGAATTCCGGCTACGACGCCGCCGCGCTGCACGACCTGCACTTCTTCAAGAATTGCTCGTCGGTGGTCTCGATCGTCTCGCTGCCGAAAGACTACAAACTGTCGTACATGGACCTGAACCGGTTGAAGACCCACCTCAACAGCCTGTTCCCCAACACCACGCTCAAGCGTTACGCGCTGGTGATCGGCGCTTCGGCCAACCTGTCGCTGACCACCCTGATCGCCAAGAGCCCGTGTCTGTCGGACGACTTCCTCACGCTGATCGTGGCGTTCATCAAGCGCTGCTTTGCGAAGAATCCGTACCGTTTCGACGAGACGCTGGATAACTCGATTCTCGACTTCATCATTCAGGAAGACTTCGACGAAGAGCGGATCGACGACCTGCTCAACGAATTCGAAAACCCGGCGAAGATCCTCGATACCAACTGGTACGCGATCAAACCGATGTACGAAAAGAAATACCGTGAGTTGATCAACGACAAGGACAAGTTCGTCTCGATCAATGACATTCGCCTGTCGCGTGATTGCGTGAAGAAGTCGATCAAGTACCTGCGCGAGATCTACCGCCACCGGATTGGCAAGACCAAGGTGATTTCGCTGAATAACCATACCGGGAAGACTTATTCGGCCTGATCCGCTACCGAGTCGCCCCAATCGCTGGCAAGCCAGCTCCCACAGATTTTGTGGTGCTCACAATATTTGTGTACACCCGGACACTGTGGGAGCTGGCTTGCCAGCGATGGGGTCTCCAAATTCACTAAAGATTTCAGCCTTTCCAACATCCAGAAACAATTAAGCGGCCCTCAGGCCGCTCTAGAAACTGTTCCCGTTACGTTTACGTCACCGTGAGGCGTGGCATTTCTCCACGGCAAGGTGCCATCACGCTACTCCGCTACACACTTGCGGCGCGCCAGTCGAGGCACCAAAAGAGTGCGAGCAATTAAACGGCCGCCCTTTCCTGGATCAGAATCCACGGCGAAACCACCACGGCCCACAGCTGCGGATCACGTTCGAAAATATCCAGTGCCCGCGTTTCAGACAGCTTGGCGACCTTGTCGTCGGCCAGCCAGGCCGCGACTTTCTCGCCTTCATCCGAAGCCACGGCCTCGGCGGCGGCGATCAAATCGAGGTCAGGGTCGACCCACAATAGGGCACCCTTGGCGAAGAACGGCTCCAGCTCTTTCCAGGTAATAGATGCCGTTTCACCAAGCAGCTTGGCATAGAGGGTGCTAGGTTCTTGATTCATGGGAGCTGTCCGGAAAAGAAATCGACGCGAATGATAACGTCGGTGGTCCGTCAGAAAAACCCGGTTGCAAATCGCTTCACCGAACGAAAAGAGCAGGAACGCCAGGGAATGCTGCCTTTTGGGATATATGCCCCCGATTGCCCCGCCGCAATTCTGTCTCTTTCATTCAAAAATGCGACACCCCCAAGTTTTGCCCCGTGGCGCCCGCTTCCCAGTTGATCAAGCGGCGCTCTACACTGTACCGGTACAGTTGCCGGGGCATTTTCCGGAGGGTATCGCAAAGATATCTGACCCGGTTCTGCTGCTACGGCGCCAGAACTCTAAAAAATACAACAGTAAGAGTGGAGCACTATGACTAAGGCTACTAAGCAGATTTCCAAACTGTTTGCCGCTATGGTTCTGGCCGGGGTTGCCAGCCATTCGTTCGCAGCTGACACCATCAAAATCGGTATCGCCGGTCCTAAAACCGGTCCAGTAGCCCAGTACGGCGACATGCAGTTCAGTGGCGCGAAAATGGCCATCGAGCAGATCAACGCCAAGGGCGGCGTCGACGGCAAGAAACTCGAAGCCGTTGAATACGACGATGCCTGCGATCCAAAACAAGCGGTAGCGGTAGCGAACAAGGTCGTCAACGACGGCGTCAAGTTCGTGGTCGGTCACCTGTGCTCCAGCTCCACTCAGCCAGCTTCGGACATCTACGAAGACGAAGGCGTGATCATGATCACCCCGGCTGCCACCAGCCCGGACATCACCGCCCGTGGCTACAAAATGATCTTCCGCACCATCGGTCTCGACAGCGCCCAGGGCCCTGCCGCCGGCAACTACATCGCCGATCACGTGAAACCGAAAGTGGTTGGCGTGCTGCACGACAAACAGCAGTACGGTGAAGGCATCGCCACCGCCGTGAAATCGACCCTCGAGAAGAAAGGCACCAAGGTTGCCGTCTTCGAAGGCGTCAACGCTGGCGACAAGGACTTCTCCGCCATCATCGCCAAGCTCAAGCAAGCCGGCGTCGACTTCGTCTACTACGGCGGCTACCACCCGGAGCTGGGCCTGATCCTGCGCCAAGCTCAGGAAAAAGGCCTGAAAGCCCGCTTCATGGGTCCGGAAGGCGTGGGTAACGACTCGATCACCCAGATCGCCAAGGACGCGTCCGAAGGCCTGCTGGTGACCCTGCCGAAATCCTTCGACCAGGATCCGGCCAACGTTGCCCTGGCTGACGCGTTCAAAGCCAAGAAGGAAGATCCGAGCGGTCCGTTCGTGTTCCCGTCCTACTCGGCGGTGACCGTGATTGCCGAAGGCATCAAGGCGGCCAAGTCCGAAGACGCTACCAAAGTGGCTGAAGCCATCCACGCCGGTTCGTTCAAGACCCCGACCGGCGACCTGAGCTTCGACGACAAGGGCGACCTGAAGGACTTCAAATTTGTCGTGTACGAGTGGCACAACGGCAAACCTAAAACCGAAGTTTCGCCTCAGTAAGGCCTTGCCCGACTGACTGCCAATAAAGCCCACGGCGTGCCGTGGGCTTTGTTTTGCGAATGTATGGGCCGCGCTGGCGTGATCCGCCAGTCGGCCCACCTGAAAATCTCAAAACCGTCATCAGCGGTTCGCTGGCAAAACCCGGATTCGAAGTGGATAGAGATCCACGGGGCCGGGCGGGAAAATGACTCCACCAGTGAAATGCGTACAGGTTTTTAGGAGCGCTGTAATGCCTGACCTCTATCACTTCTTCCAACAGCTGGTTAACGGCCTCAACGTTGGCAGCATGTATGCCCTGATCGCCATCGGCTACACGATGGTCTACGGCATCATTGGAATGATCAACTTCGCCCACGGCGAGGTGTACATGATCGGTTCCTACGTGGCCTTCATCGCCATCGCCGGGCTGACCATGATGGGACTCGACAGTGTCCCGCTGTTGATGACTGCGGCGTTCATCGCCAGCATCGTCGTCACCAGTTCCTACGGTTACAGCATCGAACGGATTGCCTACCGTCCCCTGCGCGGCAGCAACCGTCTGATCCCGCTGATTTCTGCCATCGGTATGTCGATCTTCCTGCAGAACACCGTTCTGCTGGCGCAAGACTCCAAGGACAAAGCTATCCCCAACCTGATCCCGGGCAACTTCGCCTTCGGTCCGGGTGGCGCACAAGAAGTGCTGATTTCCTACATGCAGATCGTGGTGTTCGTGGTGACCCTGATCGCCATGCTCGGCCTGACCCTGTTCATCTCCCGTTCCCGTCTGGGCCGCGCCTGCCGCGCCTGTGCCGAGGACATCAAGATGGCCAACCTGCTCGGCATCAACACCAACAACATCATCGCCCTGACCTTCGTCATCGGTGCTGCGCTGGCCGCCGTTGCCGCAGTGCTGCTGAGCATGCAATACGGCGTGATCAACCCCAACGCCGGTTTCCTCGTCGGCCTCAAGGCCTTCACCGCTGCGGTACTGGGCGGCATCGGCAGCATCCCCGGGGCCATGCTCGGCGGGTTGGTGCTCGGTGTAGCGGAAGCGTTCGGTGCCGATATCTTCGGCGACCAGTACAAGGACGTCGTTGCGTTCGGCCTGCTGGTTCTGGTGCTGTTGTTCCGTCCGACCGGCATTCTGGGCCGTCCGGAGGTTGAGAAAGTATGACTAGGAATCTTAAACAGGCACTGTTCAGTGCCTTGCTGGTGTGGGCGGTGGCCTACCCGGTACTGGGTCTGAAACTGACCATCGTCGGCATCAATCTGGAAGTGCACAACACCAGCCCTGCGGTACTCGCGACCATCGCGATCTGCTCGGTGCTGATGTTCCTGCGCGTGCTGTTCAATCAGCAGATCAGCAACGCCTGGCGCTCCTCGCCGGGCATGCCGCTGATCCCGGCCAAGGCCAGCAACTTCCTGACCCTGCCAACCACCCAGCGCTATTTCATCATTGCGCTGATTCTGATCGCCCTGGTCTGGCCGTTCTTCGGCTCCCGTGGCGCGGTGGATATCGCAACGCTGATCCTGATCTACGTGATGCTCGGCCTGGGCCTGAACATCGTCGTCGGTCTGGCCGGTCTGCTCGACCTGGGTTACGTCGGTTTCTACGCCGTCGGCGCCTACAGCTACGCGCTGCTGTCGCATTACTACGGCTTGAGCTTCTGGATCTGCCTGCCGATTGCCGGCCTGATGGCGGCGACGTTCGGCTTCCTGCTGGGCTTCCCGGTGTTGCGTCTGCGTGGCGACTATCTGGCGATCGTTACCTTGGGTTTCGGCGAAATCATCCGTCTGTTCCTGCGTAACCTGACCGACATCACCGGTGGCCCGAACGGCATCAGCAACATCGAAAAACCGACGTTCTTCGGCCTGACCTTCGAGCGCAAAGCCGCCGAAGGCCTGCAGACGTTCCACGAGTATTTCGGCCTGCAATACAACTCGATCAACAAGGTGATCTTCCTTTACCTGGTTGCGCTGTTGCTCGCACTGGCCGCGCTGTTCGTGATCAACCGTCTGCTGCGCATGCCGATCGGTCGCGCATGGGAAGCACTGCGTGAAGACGAAATCGCCTGCCGCGCGTTGGGCTTGAACCCGACTGTGATCAAGCTCTCCGCGTTCACCCTGGGTGCTGCGTTCGCCGGTTTCGCCGGCAGCTTCTTCGCTGCGCGTCAGGGTCTGGTGACGCCCGAGTCGTTCACCTTCATCGAGTCGGCGATCATCCTCGCCATCGTCGTGTTGGGCGGCATGGGCTCGCAACTGGGCGTGATTCTGGCGGCGATCGTGATGATCCTGTTGCCGGAAATGATGCGTGAGTTCAGCGAATACCGCATGTTGATGTTCGGTGCGCTGATGGTGCTGATGATGATCTGGCGTCCACAAGGTCTGCTGCCGATGCAACGCCCACACATGGAGTTGCGCAAATGAGCCGCGAGATCCTTAAAGTCGAAAATCTGAGCATGCGCTTCGGCGGCTTGCTCGCGGTCAACGGCGTGGCGCTGACCGTCAAGGAAAAGCAGGTGGTTGCCCTGATCGGCCCGAACGGCGCCGGCAAGACCACCGTGTTCAACTGCCTGACCGGCTTCTATCAGCCTACTGGCGGCAGCATCCTGCTCGACGGCGAGCCGATCCAGGGCCTGCCGGGCCACAAGATCGCCCTCAAAGGCGTGGTGCGGACCTTCCAGAACGTGCGTTTGTTCAAGGACATGACCGCGGTCGAGAACCTGTTGATCGCCCAGCACCGTCACTTGAACACCAACTTCCTGTCCGGCCTGTTCAAGACCCCGGCGTTCCGCAAAAGCGAGCGCGAGGCCATGGAATTTGCCGAGTACTGGCTGGAAAAGGTCAACCTCAAAGAGTTCGCCAACCGCACCGCCGGCACCCTCGCCTACGGCCAGCAACGGCGTCTGGAAATCGCCCGCTGCATGATGACCCGCCCTCGGATTCTCATGCTCGACGAACCGGCCGCCGGCCTGAACCCGAAGGAAACCGAAGACCTCAAGGCGCTGATCGGTGTGTTGCGCGAAGAGCACAACGTCACCGTGCTGCTGATCGAACACGACATGAAACTGGTCATGAGCATTTCCGACCACATCGTCGTGATCAACCAGGGCACCCCCCTGGCCGACGGCACGCCGGAACAGATCCGCGACAATCCTGAAGTGATCAAAGCCTACCTGGGGGAAGCGTAAATGCTGCAGTTCGAAAACGTTTCCACCTTCTATGGCAAGATCCAGGCCCTGCACAGCGTCAACGTCGAAGTCCGTCAGGGCGAAATCGTGACGCTGATCGGCGCCAACGGTGCCGGCAAATCCACGCTGCTGATGACGCTGTGCGGTTCGCCGCAGGCGCACAGCGGCAGCATCCGCTACATGGGTGAGGAGCTGGTCGGCCAGGACTCGTCGCAGATCATGCGCAAGAGCATCGCCGTGGTCCCGGAAGGGCGTCGGGTGTTTGCCCGTCTGACCGTGGAAGAAAACCTGTCCATGGGCGGATTTTTCACCGACAAGGGCGACTATCAGGAACAGATGGACAAGGTTCTCGGACTTTTCCCACGCCTGAAAGAGCGCTTCAACCAGCGCGGCGGCACCATGTCCGGCGGTGAACAGCAAATGCTCGCCATCGGCCGTGCGCTGATGAGCAAGCCCAAGCTGCTGCTGCTCGACGAGCCATCGCTGGGTCTGGCGCCGATCATCATCCAGCAGATCTTCGACATCATCGAACAGCTGCGCAAGGACGGTGTGACGGTGTTCCTGGTCGAGCAGAACGCCAACCAGGCGCTGAAAATCGCTGACCGCGCCTACGTTCTGGAGAACGGCCGCGTGGTCATGCAAGGCACCGGTGAAGCGCTGCTGACCGATCCGAAAGTACGCGAGGCGTACCTCGGCGGTTGAGTGTTATCGCTGCACAAAAAAACGGCCTTCGGGCCGTTTTTTGTTTCCTGAGCACCACCAAGGTAACCCTGTGGGAGCGAGCCTGCTCGCGAAAGCGCTCTGTCATTCAACATTATGGGTGCCTGACACACCGCCTTCGCGAGCAGGCTCGCTCCCACAGGGATACCGCTGAATCCGAAATTTTTCATAAATTTCTCGCCCCGCCTGTAACGCATCCCCCCACCCGTTCTCTAGAGGGACAAGCAAGCGCAAACCGCTTGCAGAAACCCTGATAAAAACTGGAGAAACATCATGACTGCGACTACCCGTACCCTGTCCGCTACCGCCCTGGTTCTGGCCCTCGGTTCCGCTCTGAGCATCGCCACTGTCTCCACCGCCCATGCCGCCGATGCCAACATGGAAAAATGCTTCGGCGTGGCCATGAAGGGTAAGAACGATTGCGCCGCAGGTGCCGGGACTACCTGCGCCGGCACGGCGAAAATGGACTACCAGGCCAACGCCTGGAAGCTCGTTCCGAAAGGCACCTGCGCCACCACCGAAAGCAAAACCTCGCCGACCGGCTTCGGTCAGCTCGAAGCCTTCAAAGCCAAGTCCTGATCCACGGCCTGCCTGAGTGACGCCCATGTTCAGTCATCACGAACCGTCCCTGCCGCGCACTCAGGCAGCTCGCACCGAGCTCCCTGCCCGCGCCGGGCTGGGGCTCAAGACCGGGCACTTCCTCGAAGTGCTCGGCTCCGTACCGGACCTCGGTTTCTTCGAAGTCCACGCCGAAAACTACATGGTGGCCGGCGGCCCGTTTCATCATTTTCTCGGTCTGATTCGCCAACAGTACCCGCTGTCATTGCACGGCGTGGGCCTGTCTATCGGTGGCGAAGGCCCGCTGGACAGCCAGCACCTCAAACGCCTCGCCGAGCTGATCGAGCGCTATCAACCGCAAGCCTTTTCCGAACATCTGGCGTGGTCGAGCCACGGCCCGGTGTTCCTCAATGACCTGCTGCCACTGGCTTACGACACGCCGACGCTGAACCGCGTCTGTGCGCACATCGACCAGGTGCAGAACACTCTGAAACGACCGATGCTGCTGGAGAACCCGGCGACCTATCTGGGGTTTGAGCACTCGACGATCGACGAGGCCGAGTTCATCGGCGAAGTGATCCGCCGCAGCGGCTGCGGCTTGTTGCTCGACGTCAATAATGTCTACGTGTCGTGCATCAATCATCAGCGCGATCCTTTGGCCTACCTTGATGCGTTACCGCTGCACGCAGTCGGCGAGATTCATCTGGCCGGCTTCGCTGAAGATTGCGACAACCTCGGCGATCGCTTGCTGATCGACGATCACGGCGCGCCGGTTGATCAGGCCGTTTGGGATCTGTACCGGCAAGTGCTGCGCCGTATCGGCCCGGTGGCGACGTTGATCGAACGGGATAATCAGGTGCCGGCCTTCGCTGTTTTGCTCGCCGAAGCGCAGCAAGCCGAGACGCTGTTGCGCCAAGCGGAGCGTGCGGCATGAGCACGCAAGCGGACTTCGCAGCCGCCCTGCTCAATGCGCAACTGCCGTATCCCAAGGGCCTGTGCAGCCGCAATGGCGCCGATCCGTCGCGGCGTTTCGCGGTCTATCGCAACAACGTGCAAAGCTCGCTGATCAATGCCCTGGCCGACAGTTATCCGGTGGTGCTGCAATTGGTCGGCGAGGAATTCTTCAGCGCCATGGCGGCGATTTTCGTCCAGAGTCAGCCGCCACACAGTCCGTTGATGAGCCGCTATGGCGAGCACTTCGCCGACTTCATCGCACAATTCGAACCCATTGCCGGCGTGCCTTATGTCGCTGACGTCGCGCGACTGGAGCACTTGCGTACTGTTGCCTACCACGCCGCTGATGCGCAGCCGATCCGGCCTGAACAAGTCAGTGCCGCGCTGGCCGATCCGCAGTCGCTGAGTGAACTGTGTTTCGAACTGCATCCCTCGCTGCACCTGCTCGACTCTGCTTTTGCGGTCGTGGCGATCTGGGCCGCGCATCAGCAGGAGCCAACTCTGGCGGGCATTGGCCTCAATCAAGGCCAGCATGCCCTGGTGCTGCGCAATGGTCTCGACGTTGAGGTGTTCGCTCTTGAACCAAGTGCGAGCGTGTTCATTGGTCATCTGCTCCAGGGCTCGCCACTGCTCGCGGCGGCAGAAAACAGCCCGCCGTTCGATCTCGCCCAAACCCTCGCCTTACTGATTGTGCATAACGCGATCACCCAGCTGAATTACAAGGAGTTGCCATGAACGCTTTGGTCTTGCGCGTCATTGCGCTGTTGGAAAAAATCCCGCACAGCCTGATTGCCTTCATCGCGCGTTTTTCCATCGCTGCGGTGTTCTGGAAATCCGGGCAAACCAAGGTCGAAGGACTGGCCGTCGATTTGATTGACGGAACCTTTGAACTGGGCTGGCCACGTTTGGCCGATTCGACGATTCCGCTGTTTCAGAGCGAGTACAACCTGCCGCTGTTGACGCCGGAAATTGCCGCGCATCTGGCGGCGTTTGCCGAGCATGTGTTTCCGCTGCTGATCCTGCTCGGCTTCGCCACACGGTTTTCGGCGCTGGCGCTGCTGGGCATGACCCTGACTATCCAACTGTTTGTCTACCCGGATGCCTACCCGACCCATGGCACTTGGGCGGCGGTGTTGCTGTACCTGATGGCGACCGGGCCGGGCAAATTGTCGATCGATCAGCTGATCGCCCGCCGTTTCGCAAAATAAGATCTCCCCTGCTCGCGAAAGCGGTGTGTCATTCAACATCGGTATCGACTGAACTGACGCATGCGCGAGCAGGCTCGCTCCCACAGGGAAATCACATCAGCGCTGAAGTCGATCCAGCGCCTCGCCACTGCGCTTGAACCAGCCCATCAAATAATCCGCCAACACCTGCGTGCGCTTGGGCAATCCACCCTGATACGGGTGCACCAGATACATCGGCATGCGTCGGGTCTGGTAATCGCGCAGCAGCCAGCGCAAGCGGCCGTCCGCCAGTTCCGCTTGCAGCAGATACGACGGCAAACGGGCGATGCCGGCGCCGGACAGCGCTGCTTTCTTCAACAGGCTGTAGTGATTGCTGGCAAACGGACCCGAAACCCGCACCCGCAACAACTCGTGCTGCTGGTGATACAGCCATTCTTCGCGGCCGCTGTAATGGCTGTTGAGCAGGCAACGATGCTCGACCAAGGCATGCGGCGTCGCCGGCTCGCCGAAGCGCTCAAGGTAGGCCGGGCTGGCGCAGGTCATTTCGTGCCACGCCAACAGCGGCTTGGCCACCAGCCGATCGTCATTGGCCACTTCGGCGCGAATCGCCAGATCAAAGCCATCGCGGGCCAGATCGCGATAGCTGTTGTCCAGCTCCAGCTCAATCTGCACCTCGGGGTATTGCCCGGAAAACTCCAGCAACAAGCCATCGAAGAAGGTCTCGCCGAGCGACACCGGAACCGTCATGCGCACGGGACCGGCCATGTCGTCCTTCAAACGCGCCAACGCCTGCCGCGCGCGTTCGACCTGGACCACCAGCGCCTGAGCCTGCGGCAGCAGCGCCGCCCCTGCCGCCGTCAGGCTCAAGCGCCGGGTCGTGCGTTGCAGCAGCACCACACTGAATTGCGCTTCGAGCTGGCTGATGCGCTTGGAGAGTTGGCCCTTGCTGCAGCCCAACTGCTGCGCGGCCAGGGTAAAACTGCCAGCTTCGATCAGCACGGCAAACGCGGCAAGGTCATCCATTTCGCTCATGGATTGTTTCCATTTGAAAACCAAAGGTTGCCTATTAGTGCGCTTATCCGCAGAAAAAACCACTCTAGACTGAAACCTCATTCGCACACATGAGGTACAGCTCGATGAAAATTCTGTTGATAGGCGCAGGCGGCACTATCGGTTCGGCGGTGGACAAAGAGTTGTCGCAACGCCACGAGGTCATTCGTATCGGTCGCAACAGCGGTGACTTGCAGGTGGATATCAGCGACAGCGCGTCGATCCGCAAGCTGTTCGAACAGACCGGCAAGTTCGATGCCTTGATCTGCGCGGCGGGCAACGTGACGTTTGCAGCGCTGGACGAGATGACAGGGGACAGCTTCGCCCTCGGCCTGAAAGACAAGTTGATGGGCCAGGTCAATCTGCTGCTGATCGGCCGCGAGTTCGCCAATGACGGCGCCTCGTTCACCTTCACCACCGGCGTGCTCAGCCACGACCCGATTCGCAGCGGCGCTTCGGCAGCGCTGGTCAACGGCGCCCTCGACAGCTTCGTCCGCGCCGCCGCCATCGAACTGCCGCGTGGCCTGCGGGTGAACTCGGTGAGCCCGACCGTGCTGACCGAAGCCCTGGGTAAATACGCGCCCTACTTCCGTGGCTTCAAGCCGGTTGCTGCAGCGGAAGTGGCATTGGCCTACGCGAAAAGTGTCGAAGGCCTGCAAACCGGTCAGACGTTTCACGTCGGTTAAGGCCCTTGTGATGAACGGTCAGGCTGCGTAACGTGGCGACACTTGTCTGGAGAACCAAAGATGCGTGTTGCCCGTTCGATCGTCCTCGTTGCCCTGCTGCCGATGTTTGCCGCCTGCCAGTTGTTCGACGGCCAGCGTGAAAGTGTGTCCCATGCCGGGCAGACGCGAATGCAGGGGCAACTGACCGCCGCCGACGGCAAACTGGTGTTCCAGCCGTGCCAGGAGCAGCGGCAACTGGTGGTCAACGACATCGGCGGCACCAGCGTCCTGCAAGAAGCCGCCACCCTCGCTGACGAGCAGGGCAAGCTGTTTGCCGATGTGCGCGGCAAGGTTTCCGGCGATCGTCTCGACCTCGGCCAGTTATATCGCGTCGAGCGCTCGGGCACGGCCTGCGACGACCCGAATTTCAAACTGCTGATCCTGCGCGCCGCCGGCGATGGCCCGGAGTGGAATGTGAAGGTCAGCGGCAAAGGCATGGTCATCGAGCGCGACGGCCAGGCTCCACTGGCCGTGCCGTATGTGGAAGAGCAACTGGGCGACGGCCGCTTCAATCTCAGCAGCGAAGCCAACAACCAGCGCATCGAATTGTGGGTCGCGCCACAGCGCTGCGTCGACAGCAGCACCGGCAGCGTGCAGCACATGAGCGCCGAGTTGCGCATCGACGGTCAGGTGCAGCGCGGCTGCGGCTATTTCGGCGGCGCGCGTAACGACTGATCGTTTTTCCCCCACGGATCCGCTCGCGGCGGCTTATAATCGCCGCCTTTAAACGCCCTGGCGCAGTTGTGCGCCCCGCGAATCCGGATCCCCGCCATGTTACGAATCACTGAACTCAAGCTGCCAATCGACCATCCCGAAGAAGACCTGCGCACCGCCATCGTGCAACGCCTGGGCATCGCCAGTGATGATCTGCTCGATTTCACCTTGTTCAAGCGCAGCTATGACGCGCGCAAAAAGTCCTCCGAACTGTGCTTCATCTACACCATCGACCTCAACGTACGCGACGAGGCCAGAGTGTTGAGCAAGTTCGCCGACGACCGTAACGTCAACGTGGCGCCGGATGTCAGCTACAAATTCGTCGGCCAGGCACCGAGCGATCTCGGCCAGCGGCCGATCGTCGTCGGTTTCGGCCCGTGCGGCATCTTCGCCGGCCTGCTGCTGGCGCAGATGGGCTTCAAACCGATCATTCTCGAACGCGGCACCGAAGTCCGTCAGCGCACCAAGGACACCTGGGGCCTGTGGCGCAAAAGCGTGCTCAATCCCGAGTCCAACGTACAGTTTGGCGAAGGCGGCGCGGGCACGTTCTCCGACGGCAAGCTGTACAGCCAGATCAAGGACCCGAAATTCCTCGGCCGCAAAGTCCTGCACGAGTTCGTCAAGGCCGGTGCGCCGGAAGAAATTCTCTACGTCAGCAAGCCGCACATCGGTACGTTCCGCCTGACCGGGATGGTCGAAAACATGCGCGAGCAGATCCGCGAACTGGGCGGTGAAGTGCGCTTCCAGGAGCGCGTCAACGACGTGCTGATCGAAGACGGCCAACTGGTCGGCGTGCAACTGGCCAGCGGCGAAACCCTGCATTCGAAGCATGTGGTTCTGGCCCTCGGCCACAGTGCCCGCGACACCTTCCGCATGCTCCACAGCCGTGGCGTGTTCATGGAAGCCAAGCCATTCTCGGTGGGCTTCCGCATCGAACATCCGCAATCGCTGATCGACCGCGCGCGTCTGGGCAAATACGCCGGCCACCCGAAACTCGGCGCTGCCGATTACAAACTGGTGCACCACGCCAAGAACGGGCGTTCGGTCTACAGCTTCTGCATGTGCCCGGGCGGCACTGTGGTCGCGGCGACGTCGGAACCGAATCGCGTGGTCACCAATGGCATGAGCCAGTACTCGCGTAACGAGCGTAATGCCAACTCCGGCATCGTCGTCGGCATTACCCCGGAAGTCGATTATCCGGGCGGCCCGCTCGCCGGTATCGAGTTGCAGGAGCGCCTGGAATCCCACGCGTTCATCCTTGGCGGCAGCGATTACAAGGCCCCGGCGCAACTGGTTGGCGACTTCATCAACGACATTCCATCGACCGAACTGGGCGAGGTCGAGCCATCGTACAAGCCGGGCGTGGCGCTGGGCGATCTGGCGCTGGCGCTGCCGGAGTTTGCCATTGAGGCGATCCGCGAAGCCTTGCCGGCGTTCGAGAAGCAGATTCGCGGTTATTCCCTGCACGACGCCGTGCTGACCGGGATCGAGACGCGCACTTCATCGCCGCTGCGCATCACCCGCAACGAGTCGCTGCAGAGCATGAACGTCAAAGGCCTGTTCCCGGCCGGTGAAGGCGCGGGCTATGCCGGCGGGATTCTCTCGGCGGGTGTCGACGGGATTCGCATTGCCGAGGCAGTGGCTCGCGATATCCTTGGCCTGGAAGCCTGATCAGCATCAGCTGACCCAACACAAAACCCTGTGGAAGCGAGCCTGCTCGCGAAGTCGCTATTTCAGTCAATGATGATGTTGAATGAGATGACGCCTTCGCGAGCAGGCTCGCTCCCACATTGGTTTTTGCGTTTCTTCAGATGTTGGCGCGCAGCACTGAGGTCGGCAGCGCCTCTCCGCGCTCGGCACTCGCCGCCACTGCTGCAATCAACTCACCCAGTTCGTAACCCTGCGCTTTCAACCATTGCTGGTCGTAATAAGTGTCGGCATAACGCTCGCCGCCATCGCACAGGATCGCCACGATCGACCCCGACTGCCCCGCCGCTTTCATCTGCTGCGCTGCCATCAGCGCACCGATCAGATTGGTCCCGCTCGACCCGCCGACATGCCGCCCCAAACGCTGCGCCAGATAATGCATGGCCGCCAGGGACAGGGCGTCCGGCACCTTGACCATCGCATCGATCACCTTGGGCAGGAACGACGCTTCCACCCGAGGCCGGCCAATGCCTTCTATGCGCGAGCCGCAGTCCAGGCGCAGGCTGGCATCTCCGGTCTGGTAAAAATCGAAGAACACCGAACGCTCGGCATCGGCACACAACACGCGGGTGCAGTGCTGGCGATAGCGCACGTAACGGCCGAGGGTCGCGGTGGTGCCGCCGGTGCCGGGGCTGGAAATCAGCCAGGTCGGCTCAGGGTGTTTTTCGTAGCGCATCTGCTGGAAGATCGACTCGGCGATGTTGTTGTTCGCTCGCCAGTCGGTGGCGCGTTCAGCGTAAGTGAACTGATCGATGAAGTGACCGCCATGCTCGCGGGCCAGGCGCTCGGATTCGGCGTAGATCTGCGTCGGATCCTGCACCAGATGGCTCTGGCCGCCGTAGAAGGCAATCTGGGCAATCTTTTCTTTCGAAGTGGTCGCGGGCATCACCGCGATAAACGGCAAACCGAGCATGCGCGCGAAATACGCTTCGGAAATCGCCGTCGAGCCGCTGGACGCTTCGATCACCGGCGCGCCGGGTTTCAGCCAGCCGTTACACAGCGCGTAAAGGAACAGCGAGCGGGCCAGGCGGTGCTTGAGGCTGCCGGTCGGGTGGCTGGATTCGTCCTTGAAATACAACTCGATGCCGGCAAAACCGGGCAGCGGCAAAGGGATCAGGTGGGTGTCGGCGCTGCGCTGGAAGTCCGCCTCGATGATGCGGATGGCTTCGCGGGCCCACTGTCGGTTGTCGCTCATGGTTTCGGTTCTCGTTGAATCAGCCAGAAGATCGGTCTTCTGAAAAAGGTCTGCCGCAAGCTTAGGAAAAATCCCGCAGGCGGCAAAGATACAGCTGAGTCTCAATGTGTCAGGCAACTGCTAGGCTCAGTGCTGCCCGTACCAGACAGCCTGTAACGACATATAACAAAAAAGAATATAACTTTTGTTTTAACAACTAACGGTACGGGTTAGGGTGTTTCACCTTTTTCTTGATTCGATGGAGAGCGACCTTGCCTCTGCGTAGCACTTTCACGCGTTTCTTTCAGTTGGAAGCCGCCAGCGGTCTGCTATTGATCGCCGCAGCCGTTCTCGCGCTGATCATCAACAACTCACCGCTGTCGTGGCTGTACACCGGCCTGCTCGACACTCCTGTGGTGGCGCAGATCGGTGCGTTGAAAATCGCCAAGCCCCTGCTGCTGTGGATCAACGACGGCCTGATGGCGATGTTCTTCCTGCTGATCGGTCTGGAAGTGAAACGCGAAGTGCTCGACGGCCAATTGTCCAAGCCTTCGCAAATCGTCCTGCCCGGCGCAGCGGCGATCGGCGGCATGCTGGTGCCGGCGCTGATCTACTGGTTCCTCAATCGCGACAACCCCGCGGCCCTGAGTGGCTGGGCCATTCCGACCGCCACCGACATCGCCTTCGCTCTCGGCGTACTGGCCCTGCTCGGCAAACGCGTGCCGGTGTCGCTGAAACTGTTCCTGATGACCCTGGCGATCATCGATGACCTCGGTGCCATCGTCATCATCGCAATCTTCTATTCCGGCGAACTCTCGACCCTGTCCCTCGGCCTGGCGGCTGCGTGCATTGCCGCGCTGGTGGCGATGAACCGGCTCGGCGTGGTCAAGCTCGGGCCGTACATGATCATCGGCCTGATCCTCTGGGTCTGCGTGCTCAAGAGCGGTGTCCACGCGACACTGGCCGGCGTGACCCTGGCTTTCTGCATTCCCCTGCGCACGAAAAACGCCGAGTCGTCGCCGCTGCTGACCCTCGAACACGCGCTGCACCCGTGGGTCGCCTACGGCATCCTGCCGCTGTTCGCCTTCGCCAACGCCGGCCTGTCACTGAGCGGCGTCACCGTCGAAAGCTTCACCCACGACGTACCGATGGGCATCGCCATCGGCCTGCTGCTGGGCAAGACCGTCGGCGTGTTCGGCCTGACTTGGCTGGCGGTCAAGATCGGCATCGCCGCCCTGCCCCAAGGCGCCAACTGGGGCCAGGTCCTCGGCGTCGCGATCCTCTGCGGCATAGGCTTCACTATGAGCCTGTTCGTCGGCTCGCTGGCCTTCGAACCGGGCGTGAGTGATTACGCCGGCATGGATCGCATGGGCATCCTCACCGGCTCGATCCTCGCGGCGGTGATTGGTTATGCGGTGACTGCGGCGGCGAGTCGCAAGAATTCACAACTGCAATAACCCCTGTGGCGAGGGAGCTTGGCCCTCGCCACAGATTCCTCGCCTTACAGTTACGCAGCGAACAATCCCCGCGTCATTAGCGACCCGTCCTACAGCCACACTTTCCCCGCTTCGATAACGTCGTGCAGCCCCTTTCCGAGGGGCTGTCGATGATGAACAAAGGGACGATCAGTGGCGCGGAACAAGGACATTCCCCGGGTGCAAAACCCACCGCAGGGCGACGGACAATACCTATCACCCCGCCCCCGATACGTCGGATATCACAGCCTTTCCCGATTTAAGAAGAGCGAAAAAGAAAACACCGTTCAACGGTGGGCTTAGGGATCGCTGGATCAATGCAAAAGGCCGAATAATTTATGAATGGGACTATTTACACGGCGAGCTTGAAGCCTACCGCGCAAGTGATGGCAGCCATTTAGGCTCTTACGACCACAGAACTGGTGAACAGATAGATCCACTCAAAAAAAACCGTAGTATTAAAAAATATTTATGAGGATTACATGGGACTCAAAGCCAGACTCGAATGGTACGACCAACAAACCGAACTGGGTGAAGGGGAGGAACTGTCGAAAGACCTAGGCGAGGACGGCTCATTAATGGAAGCATTAGGCCTACCGTCGAAAAGCTTCAATAACGGCGGATTTGATGTAAAAGCCGATTGGATCAAGACTCTCCAGCCCCACTTCAAGCATTCAATCCAATTTTCGTCCTACGACTATCAGGTATCGTTTGTTTACCGTGATCAATGGTAGATGGGACTGGAACTGAGATTGGAATGGTACGACACAGCAACCTTGGAGTTTCAGGGGGAAGAGTCGTCAAAAGACCTGGGTGGTGACGAGTCAGTGTTAAACGCCTTGGGGACTCCCGCCGCGGACAACATCAACAATGGCACTTTCAACGTCGCTCAAAATTGGCTCGCCACCATGCAGCCGTATTTTCAACATCAAATCGATTTGAGAGTTCACGACTATCAAATTTCGTTTGACTACGGTTAACAGCCCCGGAAGTATTAGCTCCATGCACTTTCTTTTAATTACCGGTTTTTTCCCTGACGAAGCCCAAGATGACTCCTTGCAATTCGAGCTGGATATCACCGGCAGCGAGATGAATGAAAAAGTGGCTCAGCTCATTGAATCAAAGCCCTTGGATGAGGTGGAACCCGGCGAGCTGTTGTTGACTCAGGATCAGGTAACCGCATTGGAAAACCTACTCAACGTCAGCTTTCCAGAGGGCCTCGAATACTTTATGGGCATCTGCGCCACATACTGAATGAACAATTCACAAGCAAAGAAAAACCCCGACCAGTCACCTGATCGGGGTTTTCTTTTACCCGGCTTCTCGTTTAGTGCGAAACGCGGCTGGTTCCGCCAACGGTGGAAATCCGTACCCGCTCGCCAACGCGGAATACTTCATTTTCCTGAACCTGCTGCACATAGGCGCGCATGCTGCCGTCGTCTTCGCGGACGGTGATTTCCACGCCCTGGGTGCGGGTCAGGCCTTCTTCGGTGGCCGAGCCAAGCAGGCCGCCAGCCACTGCACCGATGACCGCAGCAACGATGCTGCCCTTGCCGCCGCCGATGGCGCTACCGCCGACGCCGCCGACCACTGCGCCTGCTGCGCCGCCGATCGGGGTCTTGGTGCCTTCGATTTTTACCGGGCGCAGGGATTCGATGGTGCCCATGCGAATCGTCTGTACACGACGCGCTTCGTCACGGGAGTAGGAGTCGCCGGTGAGGCTCGATTGGCAGCCGGTCAGCAACATCGCCATCGTCGAAAAAGAAGCAACCAGCAGAACAGACTTACGCATAGCATCAACTCCAAAAGAACATGTGTTCATTAAACCCCGTGGCCTGGCGCCTGTCACGACACCATCCGGATAAAATTGGCTTCCATTCAGGCTTGGTACAGATGCCCGCGAGCGTCCACTCAAGGTAGCGTCAAATCAGCGATCCTGCGCCATCCGCGTTTATCTCGCTCGGTAGACTGCTCAGGGTGCCAGTCGTTCCAGAATCCACTCGGTGCCCTGGAGGCGGTAGTTGAGGCGATCGTGCAGGCGGCTCGGCCTGCCCTGCCAGAACTCGATGCGCTCGGGCAACAAGCGGTAACCACCCCAATGTTCCGGGCAGTGCGGCTGGCTGTCGCTGAAGCGTTGCTCGGTGGCCTTGAGCAAATCTTCCAGTTCGCCACGACCGTTGATAACCCGGCTCTGCGGCGAGGCCCAGGCGCCGAGGCGGCTGCCCAGCGGGCGCACCTGATAATACGCGTCGGACTCTTGCGCCGTGACCTTGACCACCCGCCCCTCGATGCGCACCTGGCGCTCCAGGGTTGGCCAGAAGAAGGTCATGGCGGCAAACGGGTTGGCCGCCAGATGCTGGCCCTTGGCGCTGTCGTAGTTGGTGAAGAAGGTGAAGCCCTGCTCGTCCAGGCCCTTGAGCAACAAAATGCGGCAATGCGGACGACCGTCGGCATCGACCGTGGCCAGGGTCATGGCATTGGCTTCTACCGGCGCCTGCTCGGTTTTCACCGCATCGGCGAACCACTGGTGAAACAGCGCAAACGGCTCGGTCGGGGCTTGCGCCTCGGTCAAACCGTCACGGGTGTAGTCGCGACGCATATCGGCCAGAGCCTGGGTCATGGCGGATTCCTTTTCGTTAGCGGATCACTTCTTGGCAGCGTCGGCTGCGGCGACTTTCTTGTCGGTCGCGGCGGCTTTGGCTGGTGCAGTCTTTTTCGCCGGAGCCTTGGCCGGGGCCTTCTTCGCCGGAGCCTTGGCAGCGGTTTTCTTGGCTGGCGCTTTTTTCGCCGCAGGGGCAGCTGCTTTCTTGGCAGCAGGCGCTGGGGTGGCGGGTTTGGCCACTGGCTTGACGTCTTGCGCAGCAACCATCGTCACCGGCTTCGGCGCTGGCATGTTGTATTTGCTCAGCAGCGCAACCATGGTGTTTTGCGGCGTCACCAGCAGTTCGACACGACGGTTCAAGGCACGGCCTTCAACGCTGTCGTTGGCCGCACGCGGCGCTTCGGAACCCATGCCGCGCAGCATCAGGCGATCACGTTGCAAGCCGCTGAGGCGGAAGATCGCCGCCACCGATTGCGCACGTTCCTGACTCAGCTTGACGTTGGCCGGTGCGGCACCACTGGTGTCACTGTGACCGAGCACCAGCACCGCGGTTTTCGGATCGGCTTCAAGGATTTTTGCCACGCGAGTGAACGGGCCAAGGGTGACCGGCAGCAGCATCGCCGGGCGGTCCGGGTTGAACGAACCTTCGACCGGCGCCGTCACCACCAGTACGTTGTCGCGACGCTCGAGTTGCAGATTGCTGTCTTTCACCGCTTCACGCAGACGCGGTTCGTAGTCATCCAGCCAGGCCTGAGTCACCTTCGGATCCGGCATCGGCACGGCTTTGACGGTTGGCTGATCCTTGCCGCCGAACGGCCACCACCATTTGCCATTGGACTGCGCCTCGGCTTTGGCCACCTCGACCGGTTTGGCTTCAGGTTTGACCTCGGCTTTCAGATCAGCCTTGACCGCTTCATCGCTGGAACCGAACGGCCAGTACCACGGGTTGCTGCTTTCGGCCTTGGCCACTGGCGCAGTCGCCGCAGGTTTCAAAGGAGCCGGAGCCGGGGCCGAATCTTTGGCCGCAACTTTGTCGGAAGAACCGAACGGCCACCAGCTGCCGCCGTCCGCATCGTTTTTCGGAGTCTGTGCGCAACCGGTGATCGCTACACACAGGGCCAGGGCGAGGGTCTTTTTAGTTGACATTGAAAATCCACAAAATGAAGTAATGAAAAATCAGAGCACTTTCGCCCGGATAAACAGCCGTTTTGAAACGAAAATCCCTTCGAGGTTCCGACCCTGGAACCTCTGTTGAAGCTTTACAGACAAGTGGCAAGCACCCGCGCCAGCTTTTGCGCGCGCGGATCCATCAAAACGTAAGGCCCCAGGGTATTTGTCACGAAACCGAAAGCCACATCGTGCTCAGGATCAGCAAAACCGATCGAGCCGCCCGCTCCCGGATGGCCGAACGCGCGGGGGCCGAGGCCGTAGGTGGCGTTGGGCACGTCCGGTTGATCGAGCATGCAGCCGAGGCCGAAACGGGTGCGGGTGAGCAAGGTCTTGTCGTCGCCAAGGCTGTGCTCGCGGGTCAGCTCTTCGAGCATCTCGCTCTCGAGCAGGCTGCCGTCGAGCAGGCCGGCATAGAACCCGGCGAGACTGCGCGCGTTACCGTGGCCGTTGGCCGCCGGTTGCTGCATGCGGCGCCATTCCGGCTTGTTGGTGCTGGTCAGCACGGACGGCGGATTGGTGAAGGCGCGGGTGGTCATGGCAGTCGGTTCGCGCATGGTCACTTGCAGCAGACGCTGGGCCGCAGCGTCGCCGGCGTTGCCCTTGCCACGGGCGATGTGCGCCACGCGATGAAACTCTTCGTCGGCCAGGCCCACGTGGAAATCCAGGCCCAACGGTTTGGCGACCCGAGCGACGATCGACTCGCCCGGCCCACGACCGTCGGCGCGGCGCAGCAATTCGCCGACCAGCCAGCCGTAGGTGATCGCGGCATAACCGTGACCGGTGCCCGGAGTCCACCACGGTGCTTCGGCCGCGAGGGCGTCGACCATGGTTTGCCAGTCGTAAAGGGCTTCAGGCGCGAGTAGTTCGCGCAGCGCCGGCAGGCCGGCCTGATGGCAGAGCAATTGGCGCAGGGTGACGGATTCTTTGCCGGCGGCGGCGAATTCCGGCCAGTAGCGGGCAACCGGGGCGTCGAGTTGCAACTTGCCTTCAGCGACCAGTTGCAGCGCGGTAACGGCGGTGAAGGTCTTGGTGCAGGAGAACAGGTTGGCGATGGTGTCGCTGTGCCAGGCTTCGGCGCCGTCCTTGTCGGCAGTACCGGACCAGAGGTCGAGGACGGTTTCTCCACCGACCTTGATGCACAGGGCTGCGCCGCGTTCCTGGGGATCGTCGAACAGTGCGGCGAAAGCCTCGCGCACCGCTTCGAATTGAAGCTCGTAATGTCCCTGAATCTGCACCCGCAACTCCCCCGCGAAAACGCTCTACAAAGTGGCCCGCATTGTTCCAGCCCTTGAGGGATTTGGGAACAGGCGCGGGCCAGACGGTTGATCGGCAATTTGTGTTGATCCCTTCGCGAGCAGGCTCGCTCCCACACTGGATCTCAACAGCAGCGCAGATCCCCTGTGGGAGCGAGCCTGCTCGCGAAGAACGATAACGCGGTCTGAAACCTAGTGACCATTCCCCGAATGCCCACCCGCCTGCGCGGCCCCCGGCGCTTTGCCAGCCTCGGCCTTGCGCCCGCCTTCCACTTCCGCCGCCGGGGTTTTCTGCGCCTCCTTGCCCAACTGCTCCAGCGCCTGCAGATTGCTCTTACGCACCGCCTCGACAAAACCCTGATACGGCAGGTCAGTGACCCCGACCAGACCGAAATGGCCGTTCTCGCCGTCGAGCAAACGCCCGGTCACCGGTTGGTCGAGGTACTGAAACCAGTGCACGCCGACAATCGACGGTTCGCTCAGCGCCTGTTTGAGGAAGTTGGCATAGGCCGGGCCGCGATCTTCTTCCTTGGCCAGCTGCGTCACGCCGCCCCAGAACGGGCCTCGGTCGGCCGAGCCGAAGTTGAATTCAGTGATCAGCACCGGTTTGTCCAGCGCTGCCAGCGCGGCGAAGTCATAGCCGTCCTGCGGCTTGAGCGTGTACATGTTGAAGCTCAACACATCGCAGTACTGCGCGCAGGAGGCCACGGCTTCAGGCGTACTGGTGGCGAAACGACCACCCAGGAGCATCTGGTTCGGCGCGTGCCATTTCAGCGAATCGGAAATGGTCTTGAAATAGGTATCGGCGAAGACCTTCTGGAAGTATTTGAAATCCGCTTCGATCTCCGGATGCTCCGGGTTCGGCAGTGGCGGCACGAAGCCTGGATCTTCCATCAACTCCCACGCCGGTAGCTCGATACCCCAGGCTTTGGACAGCCCGGCCTGATTGCGGTACTTGTCACGCAATTGCTTGAGAAAGGCGCGTTTGGCCGGCACGTCGGTGGTCATTTTCAACGTGCCGTAGGCCAGCGCGTAGCGAGCCTTTGGATCGTCGCCAGGGCCTGCCCAGGCCAGTTCGTTGTCGGCGTAATAACCGATCAGCCACGGATCGTCACGGTGATCGCGGGCGGCAATGGCCACGGCGCGCTCGGTGGCCATGGCGAAACGCGGATCGAACGGATCCGGCATGCCGCCCCACCAATCGCTGCCGGTGCTGATGCTGGTGTAATCGCCGACGATCGACAGCGGCAAGGTGTACGGCACGCGCTCAGCATCCGCCAGCGACGGCGCGCTCCAGTTGCCCACCGTGTTGAAGCCCCAGGCTTGCAGCCGATCGAGGGTATGCCGGGTCCAGCGTTCTTCATCAATTCTGGCTGTGCACGGAGCGGTTTCCTCGCTGGACGCTTGCACCGCATCGGTCTGCGCCGCTTCGGCAATACCGGATTTTGGCTCAGCAGGCACCGCTGCGGTTTCAGCAGCCTGCACCGAGCCGGCCTCAGCCGCCCCCGCCTTCGCCGCTTCGGCAATCCCGGCCTTGTTGTCGCTGTCGGCCTTGCACGGTTCGCCGTACAGGCGTTGCAGATTGGCGCCATAGAAGTCGTACCAGCGGCCGTTGCCGTAGCCACGGCCCTGATCGGCACCGTTGCCGCCACGGTTGTCGCCCTCGCCGAAATGCGCGGCCAGCGGGTCGTCGTTCTTCGGCAACGATTCGAACATGTACTCACGACCAGCCACGTAGGTCTGGTTGACTTGCGGGCTGACGGTGTTGACGCCCAGCGAATAGAACGGGTGGCCTTCAGGGGTCACCAGATACCAGCGGCCATCACGTTTTTCCGTGCGGAAGAAGCCGCTGGCCTTGAACGCCGGGCCTTTGTTCCAGCCGCCGAACTTGTCCAGCGAAGCCTTTTCACGCTCGGCCAGCCACGTATTCAGCTGTTGCTGCTCTTTGCTGGCGGCGCTTTTCAGTTGTTCGTCGCTGCTGACTTTTTCCGGCCATTTACTGCGGGTTGACTGCCCGTATGCGTCGACCAGATTACCGTACACCGCGCGCGTCACCGACTCGCCGTCCTGCACGCCGAAACGCTCGAGCAACAGGCTCTGCGCAACTTTCGGCTGATCCATCGACAGACTTACCGAAACCACCTGGCTGCGATCGATCTCGCCGGTGCTGCTGGCCAGCAGGATGCGTTGGCCATCGACGGTCATCGGCATCGGCGGCCCGGCTTTCATGCCTTGGCTCAGCGGCGTCGACGCCACCAGCGGCACCAGCAAGGTTTGCGCGGGGCCAGCCGGCAGATCGACGCGGCTGACCAGGGTGCGGCCGTCGTTGCTCTGGATCTGCACATAAACCGTCACCGCCCAGTTCATCGCACTCTGCAGACGCAGAGTCATCATGCCGGACTGCGACCAGTCCCAAGCGCCGGTCTGTGGGGTCAGGCGCAAGGTCGGGCGGGCGACCGGGTTGAACGTCACCCGGCGCAGCACTTCGCCTTCCGCGGTCTGTTCGGCATTGGCCTGCGGCAGGTCGGCGTTTTCCGTGGCGACCTTGACCACGTCGGCCGGGCGCACGAAGTTGAACAGCGTCTGCTGACCGGCAGGGGCCGCCAGCAACGGCGCGGCAAAGATCAAGGCGAAAACAGCGGGCAACGAACGGCGGATCATAAGAACGGAGTTCTCCCTAACGACCAGTCAAGGCCAGTGGAAAAGCGGTGGCAGAGAGATAGACAACGCGGCGGGCCAATCGGCCCACCCGTGTCTCAGGATATTTCACGACGGAAAGGAGGCAACGCATTGAGGATCGCCTTGCCGTAGCGCTGGGTGACCAGACGCCGGTCGAGCAAGGTGATGGTGCCGCGGTCTTCTTCGGTGCGCAGCAGACGCCCGCAGGCCTGAACCAGTTTCAGCGAGGCATCGGGCACTGAGATTTCCATGAACGGATTGCCGCCACGCGCCTCAATCCACTCCGACAACGCGGCCTCGACCGGATCATCGGGCACCGAGAACGGAATCTTGGCGATCACCACGTGCTCGCAGTAGGCACCCGGCAAATCGACACCCTCGGCAAAACTGGCCAGCCCGAACAGCACACTGGAATCACCGCCATCGACTCGCGCCTTGTGCTTGTTGAGGGTTTCCTGTTTCGACAGGTTGCCCTGAATGAACACTTGCTTGCGCCAGTCGCGGTCGAGACCGTCGAACACGTCCTGCATTTGCTTGCGCGAGGAGAACAGCACCAGCGTGCCACGGGAACCTTCGACCAGATCCGGCAGTTCGCGAATGATCGCCGCCGTGTGAGCAGCGGCATCGCGCGGGTCGGCCTTCAGGTCCGGCACGCGCAGCACGCCGGCATCGGCATGATGGAACGGGCTCGGCACCACCGCTGTGACAGCTTTTTTCGGCAGGCCGGCGCGCATGCGGAAACGGTCGAAAGTGCCCAGCGCCGTCAGCGTCGCCGAGGTCACCAAGCAGCCGTACGCGACGTTCCACAAACTGCGACGCAAAGTTTCCGCCGCCAGAATCGGGCTGGCGTTGACCTCGATGTCGAACAGCGAACCGCTTTCGGCCAGGGTCAGCCAGCGGGCCATGGGCGGGCTGTCTTCCGGGTCTTCGGCGGTGAACGCGGTCCACAATTCCCAGTTGCCGGAAGCGCGGGACAACAGGCTGCCGAACAGCGGATACCACTCTTCGGCCTGATTGCTGGCGATGCCGATATTGACCTCGCCATCCATGCCTTCCTTGAGCAGATCGGTCAGGCGCTGGAACAGATCGTTAAGGCGCGAATAGCCTTTTTTCAGCTCAATGCCCATTTCGCGCATGTCCTCGGGAATCACCCCGCCGACAAAGCGATGACGCGGGCGCTCGCGGCCTTCGACGTCTTCGCCGGGCTTGAAATCGGCGATCTGCTCGCAGGCGGTGAACATGAACTGCTGTTGGGTCTTGATCTCCCGCGCCAGCTCGGGCACCTGCTCGATCAGCTTGCCGAGATCGCCCGGCAACGGATGCTGAGCCAGCAGTTTGGTCAGGTTCTTGGCAGTGGTTTCCAGCCAGTCGGCGGTGGAGCGCAGGCGCGTGTAATGAGCGAAGTGGCCGATGGCCTTGTCCGGCAGGTGATGGCCTTCGTCGAACACGTAAATGGTGTCGCGCGGGTCCGGCAGCACGGCGCCGCCGCCCAGTGCCAGATCCGCCAGGACCATGTCGTGGTTGGTGACGATCACGTCAACCTTGCCCATGCCTTCGCGGGCCTTGTAGAAGGCGCACTGGCCGAAGTTCGGGCAATGACGGTTGGTGCACTGGCTGTGATCGGTGGTCAGGCGCGCCCAGTCGGCGTCTTCCAGCGCGTTAGGCCAGCTGTCCCGGTCGCCGTCCCATTTATTGCCGGCGAGCTTTTCGATCATGCTGGTGAACAGCTTCTGACTGGCCTCGTCGACTTCAATCTTGAAGCCTTCTTCCTCGAACAACTGCGCGGTGGCGGTTTGCGCGTGGCCTTCCTGCAAGAGCATGTCGAGCTTGGACAGACACATGTAGCGGCCACGGCCCTTGGCCAGGGCGAAGCTGAAATTCAGCCCGCTGTTGCGCATCAGGTCAGGCAGATCCTTGTAGACGATCTGCTCTTGCAGGGCGACGGTCGCGGTGGCAATCACCAGACGCTTTCCGGCCAGTTTCGCCGTAGGGATCGCCGCCAGGCTGTAGGCCACCGTCTTGCCGGTACCGGTGCCGGCTTCCACCGCGACAATCGCGGGGTCGCCACTGCGCCGGCCTTCATCGTCGGTGTCGATATCCCCGAGGACCTTGGCGATTTCGGCGATCATCAGGCGCTGGCCGTAACGCGGCTTGAGGCTCTTGGCCTCTAGAAAACGCGAATAGGCGCCCTGGATCGTGGTTTTGAGTTCAGTGCTGATCATTGAGTGTCGGGCGCAAAACGCTGGATAAATTTTCAGTGGTTTGATTCGGCGGCTATCATACCCCGCTAATCGATCCCGCGCAGAACGGAGTGACCCAATGACACCTTTTAGCCTCGTTTACCCCCTGCATGTCCTTGCCGCTCTGGTGTGGGTCGGCGGTATGTTTTTCGCCTGGATGGTCTTGCGCCCTGCGGCTGTGAAGGCTCTGGACGGCCCCGCTCGCCTGACCCTGTGGGTGGAAGTGTTTCAAGGTTTTTTCCGTTGGGTCTGGGTCGCAGTGATCCTGTTGCCGATCAGCGGCGTGGGCATGCTGCATCTGCAGCAGGTCGGATTTGAAACCGCGCCGAAGTACGTGCAGGTGATGATCGGTTTGTATGTGGTGATGACGGCGCTGTTCATCCGCATTCAGGGGTTGATGCTGCCGGAGTTGCGCAAGGCGGTTGAGGCGAAGGATTGGCCGGCGGGTGCGGCAGTGCTGGGGCGGATTCGCCGGGTGGTGGGGCTCAATCTGCTGGTCGGGTTGGTGCTGGTGGCTGTGGCGGCGGCGAGACCGATGCTCTGAATCGCACTCTTGTTCTGCTGTGAACACAGTTGTGGCGAGGGGATTTCCCCGCTGGGCTGCGTAGCAGTCCCGCTTTTGATTTTTAGAGCGGGGCCGCTTCGCGACCCAGCGGGGATAAATCCCCTCGCCACATAATTTCACTCACCAAAGATCTTCACTCACCAAAGCATTTTATTGATCAGAGAGTGGGTCGCAGTTTTAGAGCCGTTGCACGGTAACCGAACCCGCCGCTCCCTCCGACCCAGGCTGGCCATCCGCGCCGGCCTTGCCGTTCTTGCCGCCGTCAGCGCGGTAGACCAGGCAGCCCTTGGATTTGCCGCCCTTCCCTGCTTTACCACCGACACCCGCCGGGCCGCCCGCACCGCCAGCCACGTTGACCTTGATCAGCTCGGCCGGGAAATCCCGTGGTACGGCGAGGCGCACCAGCGCACCCGGCGCGCCTGGCTGGCCATCGCTGCCGTCACTGCCATCAGCACCGTGGCCGGCCGAGCCATAGGTGCAGCCCGGATCTTCACCGTTGCCGCCATCTAGGCCGACGAAACCCGGCGCGCCCCTGCCGCCACGGGCATCGACCGTCAGTTGCGGCGCGCTCAGGGCCTGAAATTGCAGATTCAGATTGCGCCCGGCCCGGGCCGCTTTTTCATAAGTGCCGGGGGCGCCGCGCGCGGTGATCTGGCTGCCCTCGCTCAATTCAGCGCGCTTGACCTTTACTTCCAGCGCTTGTTCAGCCGGAACGATAGCAATACGTGCTTCATGGCCAAGACGCAGTTCATCGATGTTCAATTCAGTCACGTTGGACGGGATCAGCAAGGTGCCGTAATCGGCGACTTCCAGTTTCTCCAGTTGCAGCGTGCTGGTGGTGTTGGGCAAGCGCATCAAAGAATTGCTTTGCACGTTGACCACCTGGGCGCAGGCCAGTGGACTGATGAATGCAGCGAGCAGGCAGAGTTTACGCATGGGAAGAAGCCTCCGGGGCGGCCGGGGCCGGGATGGTTTGCAGGTGGAAAACGCCGAACAACAGGATGCGGCCACGATCACGCCAAGGGTGCGGACGGCCCTTGAGGCTGCGGTTGCACAGCAGTACTTCGAGTAGATGAATCAGCAACAACAGAGCGCCGGCCAGATTGACCAGCAGATGCAGCGGATGAACAAACGGCACCAGTTGATTGGCCAGTACCACGCAGCAGAACAGCAGGGTCAGCAAACGCCCCAGCCCCCAGAACACCTTCATACGCTCCCCCGTGTTGCGAATTATTCTTTGCACGCACAGTACCGGCTTCTGCGGGGGATAAGCCAGAGGGAAAAATGAAATTTCTACAAACGCCGGGTAAATGGCTGCCGGGCCGATGATTTCGACCCGGCAGCTCTAGTCGGCGGACTACAGACCTTTCCTAACGATTGATATGCAGCTCGACCCGGCGATTTTCCGCGCGACCTTCATCGGTGGCGTTATCGGCGACCGGCTCACTTTCGCCTCGGCCCTCGCTGGTGAGCTTGTTCGGCGCCAGGCCCTGACTGAGCAAGTACGCTGCAACACTGCTCGCGCGCCGCTCGGACAAAGCCTGGTTATAGGCGTCGGAGCCTTTGCTGTCTGTATGCCCGATGACTTTGATGCTGACTACGTCGGCATTGCGCAGCTTGTCCATCAAGGTGTCGAGCTGGGCTTTGGCCGCCGGGGTCAGATCGGACTTGTCGAAATCGAACAGCACGTTGCCGGCATCACTCAAGGTGATCACTTCGGTTTGCGGCGCCGGTTCGACCGGTTTGACTGCCACCGGATATTGCGGCAGCGGGCAGCCACGGTGATCGACTTCGGTGTTTTCCGGTGTGTCCGGGCAGCGGTCGCGGCGGTCGAAGACGCCGTCGCTGTCCTCGTCGCCATCCTGGGCGTAACAGATCAGCCCGCCGGTGACGATACCCAATGCCGCGCCGCCGCCGGCCCAGCCGGCGCTTTCAATGGCGCCAAGACCGCCGCCGACCAGGCCGCCAAGCAGGCTGCAGATCGGCCACGTACGTTGATTGAGGGGGGCGGTGCCATCGCTGTGAGTGGCACAACCGGTGAGCAAGCTGCCTAGCAGCAGCACCGGCAAGACGGACCTTGAGAAAAGACGCATTTGTGAACGCTCCTGTGTACCGGCCCATACCGGTTACACAGGAGTAAAGACCCGCATCCGCGACTGCACAAGCCGCGGATGCGAGAGGGGCTAGCGGACGATTTTGATTTCGGTGCGACGGTTCTGCGCACGACCATCAGCCGACTTGTTGTCAGCCACAGGCTGGCTTTCACCAAGGCCCGACACCGAAACGAAGCTGGCACGTGGCACGCCCTGCTGGATCAGGTATTCCACCACCGAGTGCGCACGACGATCCGACAGTTTCTTGTTGTAGGCATCGCTGCCAACACTGTCGGTGTGACCGGTCACGGTCAGTTGCGCGGTAGAGGATTCCTGTTTCAGGCGATCGGCGACCTTGTCCAGCACTTGCTTGTCAGGGCCGGTCAGCGTGGCTTTGTCGAACTCGAAATGCACATCACGAATGACGATGGTTTCCTCCTTGACCACAACCGCTTCTTCGACCACTGGCGCAGGCGTCGGTGGCGGGCAACCGTCAGCATCGACCTGCACGCCTTTAGGCGTACCCGGGCACTTGTCGCGACTGTCCGGCACGCCATCGCCGTCTTCATCACCATCACCGTGCACCCAGCAATAGGCCGCTGCCGTACCGCCGACAATCAGTGCACCATAACCGGCCCACGAAGCGCTTTCCGTCGCGCCGAGACCGGCACCGACCACACCACCGACCGCCGCACAGGTCGGCCAGTCGGTTTTCTGCAAACCTGCACAACCAGTCAACACACTGGTTAGCAGAACCAAGGGTAATGCTGTCCGAACTATGCTCATCTAGTTTTCTCCTGAGGGATCGGCTTAAAACCGATTCAGGGAGTAAAGACCGGAGTTTTAATCTCCGCCAGCAATAGGCCACCGCTGTTTGCGACCGTGTTCACAGGGGGTTGCCTCTTTGGGCGAAAACCGCCGCCACCGGGCGCTTTGCCGACGCGGTCTGGCAGGCTAGTCTTGGCGGTCTGACTGAGGAGCTTCGATGAACGCCGCCATTTCTTCGCGCACGCCACAACAGGCGCTGGCCGCTTTGCTGGATCGCTACGCCCCGGCCCGACTGCTGCTGATCGGCGCCAGCGAATTTCCCGCCTTGAGCGCTTTCAAGGACGCGCATCCGGACACCGTGGTCGCTCATGCCGCGCCCGGCGCGTTGCCCGCCGAATTGGCTGCGCAACGCTTCGATCTGGCGCTGGTAGTCGATTGCCTGGAACATTTGCCCAAACGCGATGGCCTGAACCTGTTGGGCGGCATCCGCAATCTCAACGCCAGTCGCATCGCGGTGCTGGCGGATCTGGCGGCCAGCGGCTGGCAGGAAACCGATTTCTATTCGCTGGCCCTGCAGGCCAGCGAGCGTTTTCAGCGCGACGCGCAGGTGCTGACCCTGTTCACCTACGATCTGCTTGACTACAAACAAGTCCCCGACTGGCTCAATTCACGCTTCTGGGCCAATCCGGAAAACTTCGGGAAATACTGGTGGTAATGCAATGAGTACAGCCATTTGCCCTTGCGGCAGCGGCAATCTGCTGGATGCCTGCTGCGGCCCTTATCACGACGGCCACCCGGCACCGTGTGCCGAAGCCTTGATGCGTTCGCGCTACAGCGCTTATGTGCTGGGGCTGGTCGATTATCTGGTGGCGACCACCCTGCCCGCGCAACAGGCGGGACTGAATCGACAATCGATCAGCGACTGGAGTGCGCAAAGCACTTGGCTCGGCCTTGAGGTTGAAAGCTCGGAAGTGTTCGGCGGCCAGCCGGAACACGCCTTTGTCACCTTCACCGCGCGCTGGCATGACAGCCAAGGCGAGCACAGCCATCGCGAGCGCTCCTCGTTTGTGCAGAACGGCGGGCGCTGGTACTTCATCGATCCGACGGTGCAGATGAAGCTGGGGCGCAATGACGGCTGCCCGTGTGGCAGCGGGCAGAAGTTCAAGAAGTGTTGTTCGGGTTATTTCGGCGCTTGAGCTGAAGATCAAAAGATCGTCCGATCGCGGCCCGAGCCTTCGGCCGCTCCTACACGGGATTAGCCGAAGGCTGAAATCTTTTAAGGTCTAGACTGGGCACAAAGGGAGTCAATTTCATGCTCGGTCATCGGCGCACATTACATTTTCTGCTGTTGATGCTGATCGTAAACCTCGGCGGCTGTGCCTCGTGGTTCAGCGACGACAGCGTCGAGCCTGCCGTACATCTGGTGAAAGTCGAGGTGGTGCGGGCCAAGCTGCTTGAGCAGAAATTCATCCTGCACTTTCGCGTCGACAATCCCAACGACAGCGATCTGACCGTGCGCGGCCTCGAATACCGGATTCACCTGGCCGACATGCTGCTCACCGAGGGCGAGCACGAACACTGGTTTACCGTGGGGCCAAAGCGCAGCGCTTACTTCAAAGTGCCGATCCGCACCAACCTGTGGCCGAAGGTCAAACACGTGGTGAAACTGCTGAAAAATCCGAACCAGCAGATTCCCTATCGATTGCAGGGGGAAATGGAAACCGGTTTATTCATCGCCCACTACGTGCACCTTGAGCGCAATGGCGTGATAATCCCCGCCGATCTAACTCCGGAGTGACCTCGATGACCCAGCAACCCCATGTCCATGGCCCTGACTGCAACCACGATCATGACCACCATCACGATCACGACCATGGCCATGTCCACGGCCCGAACTGCGGCCACGCCCACCAGGAACCAGTGCGCAACGCCCTGAAAGACGTCGGCCGCAACGACCCTTGCCCATGCGGCAACGGCAAGAAATTCAAGAAGTGCCACGGCGCTTGATGTCACTGGCGAAGGTCTTCTTCGCCTGACCTGCCGCCTTCGCGAGCAAGCTCGCTCCCACAGTGACCGCGTACCGATCTCCTGTAGGAGTGAGCCTGCTCGCGATGGGGCCGGCACCTCCAACATTGTTGGCGCCTGACACACCGCTTTCGCGAGCAGGCTCGCTCCCACAGGGATCGCGTTTCATCTGAAGAAATATGGTCACTGTGGGAGCGAGCCTGCTCGCGAAGGCGGCGGCGCCTCCACTACAAAACTTCAGCCTGCCGCCAAAACCTGCACACTACTGACCACCGTCGCATACTCCCCATGCAGATTGCCCAGCGACATCCCGTGCACCTCTTCAGCGGTACGCGGTGTGCCGAAATAATCGGCCTTGTCGAAGGTAAAACATGCATTCTCTGCCACCCATGTGTCGAACCCCAGGTTGCCCGCAGTGCGCGCCGTCGACTCAACCGAGTTATTGGTCGCCACACCAACGATGATCAATTGCCCGATCCCAGCCTCACGCAACTGCGCCTCCAGCCCATTGACACAAAACGCATCCGGTACCTGTTTCTGAATCAGCCATTCCTCGTCCCGAGGAACAAATCGCTCTTGAAACTCCACCCCCTCCTGCTCCGGCCAGAACACCGAATCAGGTGAGCGCGACAAGTGCTGCACGTGAATCACCGGGCGCCCGCGCAGGCGCCACAGCGCCAATAACTCAAGCATTCTTTCCTCGGCCTGAGGATTATTCCGCCGCCCCAGACGCGGATGCAGAATGCCTTTCTGCTGGTCGATGATGATCAGCGCAACGTTGCTTTGAAGCTCCATAGCGATCTTTCTCCTGACAGGTCTCGGGACTCATTCCGCAGTTCAACATCAGCGCTTTCCCACAAGCAACTGTCACACCTCTGACCGATCAGCCGACAACTGCATAAATAACCACTCGCCCCGCTTGCGCGGCCCTCGCGCCGTCACTAACGTAGCGGCTTTATTGCGCCCCCAGCCTTATACCCCCGCAGGAGCTTCGCCATGGCCTCGCCAGCCCTTACACATTTTCTTCCCCGGTTCGGCGTTGCCGCAGCAGTGGCCGGTGTTCTCGGCCTGTCCGGTTGCCAAACCTGGAACGCCCAGGACAGCCTGCCGCCGACCTCCGGCGTGCAACCGCTCAAGGGCCTGGCGCAGAACGTTTCGGTGCGGCGCAATGCGATGGGCATGCCGCTGATCGAAAGCAACAGCTTCCATGACGCGCTGTTCAGCCTCGGTTACGTCCACGCCAGCGACCGTATCAACCAGATGGTCACCCTGCGCCTGTTGGCCCAGGGCCGGCTGGCGGAAATGTCCGGCGCGTCGATGCTCGATGCCGACCGCTACATGCGCGCGGTCAATCTGAAGAAGAGCGCCGGCGAGCTGTACAAGGCCTCGTCGCCACGGCTCAAGCGCTTCTTCGAGGTGTATGCACGGGGCGTCAACGCCTACCTGTTCCGCTACGCCGACAAATTGCCGGGCGACCTCGCCGCCAGCGGTTACAAGCCCGAATACTGGAAACCGGAAGATTCGGCGCTGATTTTTGCCCTGCTGAATTTCAGCCAGTCGGCCAACCTGCCGGAGGAAATCCAGTCGCTGGTGCTCGCGCAAACCGTGACCACTGACAAACTCGCCTGGCTGAGCCCGTCGGCGCCTGATGAAAACCTGCCAGTGGCTGAAGCCGACAAACTGCAAGGCCTCAAGCTCAACGGGCAGATTCCGGGGCTGACGGAACTGAGCAGCGCCAGCCAGCAACTGTCGGCGCTGAACCTGCTCGCCACGCCGACTGCGAACAATTGGGCGATTGCCCCGCAACGCAGCCGCAGCGGCAAAAGCCTGCTGGCCAGCGATGCGCACGGGCCACTGGCCGCGCCGTCGTTGTGGAGTTTCGTGCAGATACGTGCGCCGAAATATCAGGCGGCCGGCGTCACGGTTGCCGGTCTGCCGATGGTGCTCGGCGGCTTCAACGGCAAAGTGGCGTGGAGCATGACCAGCGTGCTCGGCGATAACCAGGATCTGTTCCTCGAAAAAATCCGCCGTCAGGGCAGCAGCCTCACTTATGAAGTCAACGGCAAATGGCAGCCGCTGGGTGTGCGCAACGAAACCTACTTCGTCAAAGGCCAGCGACCGATTCGCGAAGCCGTTTACGAAACCCGCCACGGCGCGCTGCTCAACAGTGCCCAGGCAGCGGCGCAGGGCAGCGGTTTCGGCCTCGCCCTGCAGACGCCAAGCTTCACTGACGACAAAACTCTGGATGCCTTCTTCGACCTGACCCGCGCGCAGAACGTCGAGCGCGCCTCGGACGCCAGCCGCGAAATCCGCGCCATCACCCTGAATCTGGTCTTTGCCGATGCGAGCAATATCGGCTGGCAAGTCACCGGGCGCTTCCCCAACCGTCGCGAAGGCGAAGGTCTGCTGCCCTCGCCGGGCTGGGACGGTCGCTACGACTGGGACGGTTACGCCGACCCGATGCTGCACCCCTACGATCAGGACCCGGCACAAGGCTGGCTCGGCACCGCCAACCAGCGCGTCATCCCCGACGGCTACGGCATGCAGTTGTCGAAATCCTGGGCGGCACCGGAGCGCGGCGAACGCTTGGCGGAAATGGCTGGCAGCGGCAAGCACGACAGCCGCAGCGTGATCGCCATGCAGTACGACCAGACCACCACGTTCGCCGCCAAGCTGAAAAAAGTCTTTGAAGCGCCGGGCATGAAGCAACCGCTGAAACAGGCGATCGACGCCCTGCCGGAAGCCGAACGCAGCAAGGCGCGCGAAGCCTTCACGCGCTTGATGGCGTTCGACGGCAAGCTCAGCCCGACCTCGGCGGATGCGGCGATTTATGAACTGTTTCTGCAGGAAAGCATGAAGCAGATCTTCCTCGATGAACTGGGTCCTGAATCGAGCCCGGCGTGGAAGGCCTTTGTCGCCAATGGCGATCTGTCCTACGCGGCGCAGGCCGATCATCTCTTGGGACGTGAGGACAGTCCGTTCTGGGATGACCTGCGCACGCCGCAGAAGGAAGACAAAGCGGTGATTCTCGCCCGCAGTCTCGCTGCAGCGATTACAGCGGGAGACAGCCAGCTGGGCGGCGATCATCGCGCCTGGCAGTGGGGCAAATTGCATAGCTATGCGTGGAAAAACAGCAACGGTCAGACTGTGCGCGGGCCGCTGGCGGCTGGAGGCGATCACACCACGCTGAACAGCTCGGCGTTTGCCTGGGGCCAGGACTTCGTCACCACGCGCGCGCCGTCGATGCGCTTTATCGTCGACTTCGGCCAGAGCGAGCCACTGATGGCGCAGAACGGTACGGGGCAGTCGGGCAATCCACTGAGTCCGAACTACCTGAACGGGATCGATGCGTGGCTGAAAGGTCAGTACATCGGCCTGCCGATGCAGCCGCAGAACTTTGATCGGGTGTATGGCAAGACCCGTTTGACCCTGACGCCCGGGAAATAGAGCAAAGATCAACAGCCCCTCACCCTAGCCCTCTCCCGGAGGGAGAGGGGACTGATTGGGGGATGCTTGGGTCTTGCGCCGACCTGAAAGAGAGACAGTGAATCCAACATTGGATCAGGCTCAAGGCTGTGCCGGATCCATATTCAACTCGGTCCCCCAGGTCGATGTACCTCACCAGATACCTCGGTCGGCCCCCTCTCCCTCTGGGAGAGGGCTGGGGTGAGGGTAGCGCTTTAAAGCCGATCGAACTTCCAGCCTTACGCCCGCCTCATAGCTAACAAGCCCCCCATTCCGGTCACGACATGGATCTTGTTATTGCCCGACCTGAAGGTCTCTACTGCCCCGCCGGGGATTTCTATATCGATCCGTGGCGGCCGGTCGAGCGTTCGGTGATCACCCATGCCCATGGCGATCACGCGCGCACCGGTAATCAGCACTACCTGTCGAGCAGCGCCAGCGCCGGGATTCTGCGCGCGCGTCTGGGTCAGGACATCCAGTTGCAAACACTCGACTACGGCCAGCGCCTGACCCACCACGGCGTGACCTTGAGTTTTCACCCCGCCGGGCATGTCCTCGGTTCAGCGCAAGTGCGCCTTGAATACGGCGGCGAAGTCTGGGTCGCATCGGGGGATTACAAGGTCGAGCCGGATGGCACCTGCACCCCATTCGAACCGGTGCGCTGCCACACCTTCATCACCGAATCGACCTTCGGCCTGCCGATCTATCGCTGGCAGCCGCAGGCGCAGATCTTCGCCGAGATCAATCAGTGGTGGGCGGCCAATATCGCCGCCGGCAAGGCCAGCGTGCTGTTCTGCTACTCCTTCGGCAAGGCGCAGCGGATTCTCCACGGCATCGACGAAACCCTCGGGCCGATCCTCAGCCATGGCGCGGTCGAACCGCTGAACCGCGTCTACCGCGATGCCGGCGTGTACCTGCCGCCGACGGTCTATGCGGGCGACGTGAAAAAAAGCGATCCGATCATGCGCCAGGCGCTGGTCATTGCTCCGCCGTCAGCAGGCGGCAGTACCTGGATGCGTCGTTTTGGCGAGTTCAGCGATGCCTTTGCCAGCGGCTGGATGCGCCTGCGCGGGACCCGGCGGCGGCGCGGCGTCGATCGCGGTTTCGTCCTTTCCGATCACGCCGACTGGCCCGGCCTGCTGTGGGCGATCAACCAGACCGGCGCGGAACGGGTGATGGTCACCCACGGCTCGATCGGCGTGCTCGTGCGCCATCTGCGGGAACAGGGCCTCGATGCACAAGGCTTCACCACCGAATACGGCGATGACGAAGACGACAACATCGCCACCGAACCCACCGTTGCCGAGACATCGCCATGAAAGCCTTCGCCGAGTTATATGCCGAACTCGACGCCACCACGTCGAGCAACGCCAAGCTGGCGGCGATGCAGGCGTACTTCGCGCAGGCCGCGCCGGAAGATGCCGCATGGGCGGTGTATTTCCTCTCCGGCGGGCGGCCGCGACAACTGGTACCGGTGCGCATCCTCCGTGAGCTGGCGGTCGCAGTGTCGGGACTGGAGCCATGGCTGTTCGAAGAAAGCTACCAAGCCGTCGGCGATCTGGCCGAGACCATTTCTCTGGTGCTGCCAGAAAATTCCCACAGCTCCGAGGCCGGTCTTGCCGAATGGATCGAAGATAAGCTGCTGCCACTTCGCGGCGAAACGCCGGAGTATCTGGCGCGCCAGTTGCCAATGTTGTGGGCACAACTGGACCGGCCGAGCCTGATGCTGTGCATCAAGCTGATCACCGGCAGTTTCCGTGTTGGCGTGTCGAAGTTGCTGGTCACCCGCGCCCTCGCCTCAATGGCCGGGCTCGACAGCAAACGCGTGGCCCAGCGCCTGGTCGGGTACACCGATCTGTCGAACCGGCCCAACGCCGCGAGTTATTTGAAACTCATCGCCCCGGAGTCCGCCGACGAACACGCCCAGCGCGGCGGCCAGCCCTACCCGTTCTTTCTTGCCCACGCCTTGGCGCAACCGGTCGAGGAATTCGAAGCTCTGCTCGGCCCCGCCAGCGACTGGCAGGTGGAATGGAAGTGGGACGGTATTCGTGCGCAAGTGGTCAAGCGCGACGGCAAGCTGTGGGTGTGGTCGCGCGGCGAGGAACTGGTGACCGAGCGCTTCCCCGAATTCGATGTGCTCGTGCACGGCTTGCCCGACGGCACAGTGATCGACGGCGAAATCGTCGTGTGGAAGAGCACCCATCCGACCACCGAAGATGCCTTCGATCCGCATTCCGATGAGCCGCCGGCCGTGCAACCGTTCGCCCTGCTGCAACAACGCATCGGTCGCAAGACGCTCGACAAGAAGATTCTCGAAGAAGTGCCGGTGGTGGTGCTGGCTTACGATCTGCTGGAATGGCAGGGCGAAGACTGGCGCAACCAGCCACAGGTCAAGCGCCGTGCGCAACTCGAAGAGGTGATCGCGCGCTGCAACAGCCCGGTACTGCTGCCCTCCCCGGTATTGACCGGCGAGGACTGGTTCGACCTTGGCCGCCAGCGCGAAGCGTCGCGCAAACTCGGCGTCGAAGGCATGATGCTCAAGGCGCGCGATTCGCTGTATGGCGTCGGCCGGACCAAGGACATGGGCGTGTGGTGGAAGTGGAAGGTCGATCCGTTCAGCGTCGACGCGGTACTGATTTATGCCCAGCGTGGACACGGCCGTCGCGCCAGTCTGTACAGCGATTACACCTTCGCCGTGTGGGACGGCCCGCCGGAATCCAGCCAGCGCTCACTGGTGCCTTTTGCCAAGGCGTATTCGGGGCTGACCGATGAAGAAATGCGCCAGGTCGACAGCATCGTGCGCAAGACTACGGTGGAAAAATTCGGCCCGGTGAGCAGCGTGAAACCGAGCCTGGTGTTCGAGCTCGGCTTCGAAGGCATCGCCCTGTCGCGCCGACACAAGAGCGGCATCGCCGTGCGTTTCCCGCGCATGCTGCGCTGGCGCAAGGACAAGACCGTCGAAGAAGCCGACAGCCTCGCTACTCTGCAAGACTTGTTGGCCTGATTCATTCTCGACACATCGCAGAATCCTGTGGCGAGGGGATTTATCCCCGCTGGGCTGCGCAGCGGCCCCCAGCAATTTCCCCCTGAAATCGTGCACTCAGGTTTTTGCGCCTGCTGCGCAGCCGATCGGGGATAAATCCCCTCGCCACAGTTTTTCCCTGCTCTGAGCCACGCGCTTGAACCGAAACAGTGCATGCAAACAGCTATGCCCGTTTCCGGGCATTCAACTACCCTTGCCTCTCTGCACTCGACCTTTTAAAACACCTGTTCGGCACTCTGGTTCGGAAATTGCTACTTTCTACAGGTCGTAAGCGTTGCAGTAACAATAATTCTGCGCCACAAGCGCTCATATTGGTTCTTAGGGATTGAATAATGAAAAAAGCATTGCTGACCCTTTCTGCACTGGCGTTGTGCATGGCCGCCGGCTCCGCGCTGGCCAAGGAATACAAAGAGCTGCGCTTTGGCGTTGACCCTTCGTACGCACCGTTCGAGTCGAAAGCGGCCGATGGCAGCCTGGTCGGGTTCGATATCGATCTGGGCAACGCGATCTGCGCCGAACTGAAGGTCAAGTGCAAATGGGTCGAAAGCGATTTCGACGGCATGATTCCGGGCCTCAAGGCCAACAAATTCGACGGCGTGATCTCGTCGATGACCGTGACCCCGGCGCGCGAGAAGGTCATCGACTTCTCCAGCGAACTGTTTTCCGGCCCGACCGCTTACGTGTTCAAGAAAGGCTCCGGCCTGAGCGCAGACGTCGCGTCGCTGAAGGGCAAGACCGTTGGCTATGAGCAAGGCACCATTCAGGAAGCCTACGCCAAAGCCGTGCTGGACAAGGCCGGTGTGAAAACCCAGGCCTATCAGAACCAGGATCAGGTGTACTCCGACCTGACCTCCGGCCGCCTCGACGCCGCCATCCAGGACATGCTGCAAGCCGAACTGGGCTTCCTCAAGTCGCCGAAAGGCGAAGGTTACGAAGTCAGTCAGCCGGTCGACAGCGAATTGCTGCCGTCGAAAACCGCTATCGGTATCAAGAAAGGTAACACTGAGCTGAAAGCACTTTTGGATAAAGGTATCAAAGCGTTACACGACGACGGCAAATACGCCGAGATTCAAAAGAAACACTTTGGCGACCTGAATCTGTACAGCGGCAAATAATGCCCCGGCGCCCATCCCCGATGGGCGCCTTTTCCATCCGCTCAGGTTGCTGATTTATGTTTGAAACCCTCCTGCAAAATCTGGGGCTGGCCTCGTTCAGTCTGCAGGGCTTCGGCCCGTTGCTGCTGCAAGGCACCTGGATGACCATCAAATTATCGGCGATGTCGCTGCTGGTGGCCGTGTTGCTCGGCCTGCTCGGCGCCAGTGCCAAACTGTCGAAAGTCAAACTGGTGCGCCTGCCCGCGCAGCTCTACACCACGCTGATTCGCGGCGTGCCGGATCTGGTGCTGATGCTGTTGATCTTCTACAGCCTGCAAACCTGGCTGACGTCGCTCACCGATTACATGGAATGGGAATACATCGAAATCGACCCGTTCAGCGCCGGCGTGCTGACGCTGGGCTTCATTTATGGCGCGTATTTCACCGAGACCTTCCGTGGCGCCATCCTCGCGGTGCCGCGTGGTCAGGTCGAAGCCGCCACCGCGTATGGCCTCAAACGTGGCCAGCGTTTTCGCTTTGTGGTGTTTCCGCAAATGATGCGCTTCGCCCTGCCGGGCATCGGCAACAACTGGATGGTCATGCTCAAGGCCACCGCGCTGGTGTCGATCATTGGCCTCGCCGATCTGGTCAAGGCAGCGCAGGACGCCGGTAAAAGCACTTATCAACTGTTCTACTTTCTGGTCCTTGCCGCATTGATCTATCTGCTGATCACCAGTGCTTCGAACTTCATCCTGCGCTGGCTCGAACGCCGCTACGCCGCCGGTGCCCGGGAGGCCGTACGATGATCGAACTTCTCCAGGAATATTGGCGCGCCTTCCTTTATACCGACGGCCAGAACATCACCGGGCTGGCGATGACGATGTGGCTGCTGACCGCCTCGATCTGCATCGGCTTCGTCGTCTCGATCCCATTGTCGATCGCCCGCGTCTCGCCGCACTTCTACGTTCGCTGGCCGGTGCAGTTCTACACCTACCTGTTCCGTGGCACGCCGCTGTATATCCAGTTGCTGATCTGCTACACCGGCATCTACAGCCTCGCCGCCGTGCGCGAACAGCCGATCCTCGACAGTTTCTTTCGCGACGCGATGAACTGCACGATCCTCGCTTTCGCGCTCAATACCTGCGCGTACACCACGGAGATTTTTGCCGGGGCGATTCGCAGCATGAACCACGGCGAAGTCGAAGCGGCCAAGGCTTATGGCCTGACCGGCTGGAAGCTGTACGCCTACGTGATCATGCCGTCGGCCTTACGCCGTTCGTTGCCTTACTACAGCAACGAAGTGATCCTGATGCTCCATTCGACCACCGTGGCGTTCACCGCGACCATTCCCGATATCCTGAAAGTCGCGCGGGATGCCAACTCGGCGACCTTCCTGACCTTCCAGTCGTTCGGCATCGCCGCGCTGATCTACCTGACCATTACTTTTGCGCTGGTCGGTCTGTTCCGCCTTGCCGAACGCCGCTGGCTGGCCTTCCTCGGGCCGACTCACTAGCATCGGTTTGACAATAAAGAGATAACAATGCGCCACCAGATTCATGACTTGCTGGCCCCGCTGCCGGGGACCGCACGGCAGATTCACAGTTTCCACTTCGGCTCACAGCAGGCCAAGGGCAAGGTGTACATTCAGGCCTCGCTGCATGCCGACGAACTGCCCGGCATGCTGGTCGCCTGGCACCTGAAACAGCGTCTGGCCGAGCTGGAAGCCGCCGGCCGCCTGCGCAGCGAAATCGTCCTCGTGCCGGTGGCCAACCCGGTCGGCCTCGAACAAGTGCTGATGGACGTGCCGCTGGGCCGTTACGACCTGGAGAGTGGGCAGAACTTCAATCGCTGGTTCGTCGACCTCAGCGAAGAAATCGGCAACGCCATCGAAGGCCAGTTGGACGACGATGCGCAGCACAACCTCGAACTGATCCGCACCAGCCTGCGCGACGCCCTCGCCCGCCAGACGCCGGCCACACAACTGCAATCCCAGCGTTTGACCCTGCAACGCCTGGCCTGCGATGCCGACATGGTGCTGGACTTGCATTGCGACTTCGAATCGGTGGTGCACCTGTACACCACGCCCGAGGCGTGGCCACAGGTCGAGCCCTTGGCGCGCTACATGGAAGCGCAGGCTAGCCTGCTTGCTACCGATTCCGGCGGGCAGTCATTCGACGAGTGCTTCACCCTGCTCTGGTGGCAACTGCGCGAGCGCTTCGGCGAGCACTTCGAGATTCCGCTGGGCAGCTTCTCGGTGACCGTCGAATTGCGCGGCCAGGGCGACGTCAACCACCCGCTGGCCAGCCGCGATTGTCAGGCGCTGATCGATTATCTGATCCAGTTCGATGCCATCGTCGGCGAGACCAAGCCGCAACCGCCACTGCCGTACCCTCCCACGCCGCTGGCCGGGGTCGAACCGGTGACCACGCCAGTCGGCGGCCTGCTGGTGTACTGCGCGACACCCGGCCAATACCTGGAAGCCGGCCAGCAGATCGCCGAAATCATCGACCCGGTCCACGACAAGGTCACCCCCATTCATTGCACCGCCGCCGGCCTGCTGTATGCGCGCTCGCTGCGGCGCATGGCCACTGCCGGCATGGTCATCGCCCACGTCGCGGGCGCCGAAGCCTATCGCAGCGGCTACCTACTTTCGCCTTGAGGATGCTCGTCCATGTACAAACTGACCGTTGAAGGCCTGCACAAAAGCTATGGCGATCATCAGGTGCTCAAAGGCGTTTCGCTCAAGGCCAAAACCGGCGACGTGATCAGCCTGATCGGCGCCAGCGGCTCGGGCAAAAGCACCTTTTTGCGCTGCATCAATTTCCTCGAGCAACCGAATGACGGCGCCATGAGCCTCGATGGCCAGGCGATCCGCATGGTCACCGACCGCCACGGCATGCACGTCGCCGACGCCGATGAACTGCAACGCCTGCGCACGCGGCTGGCGATGGTGTTCCAGCATTTCAACCTGTGGAGCCACATGACCGTGCTGGAAAACATCACCATGGCCCCGCGCCGGGTGCTCGGTTGCAGCAAACAGGAAGCCGAGGATCGCGCCCGACGTCATCTGGACAAAGTCGGCTTGCCGGCGCGGGTCGCCGATCAATACCCGGCGTTTCTCTCCGGCGGCCAGCAACAGCGCGTGGCGATCGCCCGGGCACTGGCGATGGAACCGGAAGTGATGCTGTTCGACGAACCGACCTCGGCACTCGACCCGGAACTGGTCGGCGAAGTGCTGAAAGTAATTCAGGGCCTGGCCGAGGAAGGCCGGACGATGATCATGGTCACCCATGAAATGAGTTTTGCGCGGAAGGTGTCGAATCAGGTGCTGTTTCTGCATCAGGGTCTGGTGGAAGAAGAAGGCGCGCCGGAAGACGTGCTGGGCAATCCCAAGAGTGAACGCCTGAAGCAATTCCTCAGCGGCAACCTTAAATAAGGTTGGCACCCAACCCTGTGTGGGAGCGAGCCTGCTCGCGAAAGCGGTTTATCAGTCGACATCAATGTTGAATGTGACATCGCATTCGCGAGCAGGCTCGCTCCCACGGGGGAATCCATCGACCGACAAAGTTAAACTTGTCCCCCCGCTTCGCTGTCTCTGAAACAACACCTCCAGAGCGCACGCAGCCGGCATGGCGAAATCCCCCGACTTTGCAAAAACCTGGTTCAGCGCCCGCGACTGGAAGCCGTTCGCCTTTCAGAAACAGGTGTGGGCGGCGGTGAAAAACGGCGAGTCCGGCTTGCTCCACGCCAGCACCGGCGCCGGCAAAACTTATGCGGTATGGTTTGCTGCGCTCAACCGCTTCGCCCGCCCGCAACCGCCCGTGGCTACACCGCGCAAACGCAAACCGCCGGCCGAACCGCTGACGGTGCTGTGGATCACGCCGATGCGCGCCCTCGCCGCCGATACCGCCCGCGCTTTACAAAGCCCGGTCGATGAATTGCAGATTCCGTGGAGCATCGGCCTGCGCACCGGCGACACCAGCAGCAGCGAACGCGCCCGTCAGGGCCGGCGTTTGCCGACGACGCTGATTACCACCCCGGAAAGCCTGACTCTGTTGCTCGCCCGCGCCGATGCGCGCACGGCGTTGTCGACCCTGCGCATGATCGTCGTCGATGAATGGCACGAGTTGCTCGGCAACAAACGCGGCGTGCAACTGCAACTGGCCCTCGCTCGCCTGCGGCATTGGCAGCCGGAACTGATCGTTTGGGGCGTTTCCGCCACCCTCGGTAATCAATCCCACGCCGAGCAAGTGCTGATCCCACAGGGCGGCGGCGTCAGTGTTCAAGGCAAAAGCGAAAAAACCCTGCAGGTCGACACCCTTCTCCCACCGGCCATCGAGCGTTTTCCCTGGGCCGGCCACATTGGTCTGAAGATGCTGCCGCAGGTGGTGGCCGAACTCGACGTCTGCGCCAGCAGCCTGGTGTTCACCAACACCCGCGCACAATCGGAGATCTGGTATCAGGCGCTGCTGGAAGCGCGGCCGGACTGGGCCGGGTTGATCGCGCTGCATCACAGCTCACTGTCCCGCGATACCCGCGACTGGGTCGAGCAGGCATTGAAGAATGGCCAATTGAAAGCGGTGGTCTGCACCTCAAGCCTGGACTTGGGAGTGGATTTCCTGCCGGTCGAGCGCGTACTGCAAATCGGCTCGGCGAAAGGCGTCGCACGTTTGATGCAACGTGCCGGCCGTTCCGGTCACGCACCGGGGCGCACCTCGCGGGTGACGCTGGTACCGACCCACAGCCTGGAGCTGATCGAAGCGGTCGCCGCACGCGATGCCGTCGAGCAACGACGCATCGAGCCGCGTCTGTCACCGCACAAGCCGCTGGATGTGCTGGTCCAGCATTTGGTCAGCATGGCCCTTGGCGGTGGCTTTATTCCTGAAGACTTGTACGAAGAAGTCCGTGGTGCCTGGGCTTATCGTGACCTGACAGCGGCAGACTGGGCCTGGGCGCTGGCGTTCGTACGCCATGGCGGGATGTCTCTTACAGCGTATCCGGATTACCGCCGGGTAGAGCCGGACGAACACGGCGTCTGGCGTGTGCCGGATGCGCGTCTGGCGCGGCGCCATCGCATGAGCATCGGCACCATCGTCAGCGACGCGAGCATCAACCTGAAATTCTGGAGCAAGGGTGGTGGCGGTAAACAGCTGGGCAGCGTCGAGGAAGGCTTTATCGCGCGACTGAAACCCGGCGATGGTTTCCTCTTCGCCGGGCGCTTGCTGGAGCTGGTGCGGGTGGAAAACATGACCGCCTACGTCAAACGCAGCACCGCAAAAAAAGCCGCCGTGCCGCGCTGGAATGGCGGGCGCATGCCGTTATCCAACGAACTGGCCGAAGCAGTGGTGACGCGCTTCAGCGCCGCTGCTCAAGGTCAGTTCAACGGCCCGGAAATGCACGCGCTGCGGCCGCTGCTGGAGACGCAGATACGCTGGTCCGGCTTGCCCACCACGGAAAATCTGCTGGCCGAGGTACTGAAATCCCGCGAAGGCTGGCATCTTTTCCTCTATCCGTTCGCCGGGCGCCAAGTGCATCTGGGACTGGCGAGCCTGCTGGCGTGGCGCGTAAGTCAGCGGCAACCGCTGACCTTCTCGATTGCCGTGAATGATTACGGCCTGGAACTGCTCAGCGCCACACCGGTGGATTGGGCCGCGCATCTCGACGCTCACCTGTTCAACGCCGATGACTTGTTGCTGGATGTGCTGGCCAGCCTCAATGCCGGTGAGCTGGCGTTGCGCCGCTTCCGCGAAATCGCGCGGATCGCCGGGCTGGTGTTCGCCGGGTATCCGGGCGCACCAAAGAGTACCCGCCAGGTGCAGGCGTCGAGTGGCTTGTTTTTCCAGGTGTTCAAACAATACGACGCCGACAATCTGCTCTTGGCCCAGGCCGGGGAAGAAGTCCTACGCGAGGAACTGGATATTCGTCGTCTGGAACAGACACTGGAGCGCATCAATCAGATGAAACTGGACGTGCATCAGGTTAAACGTCCTACACCACTGGGCTTTCCGCTGCTGGTGGAGCGGATGCGCGAGAGCATGAGTTCGGAAAAGCTGGCTGACAGGATCAGAAGAATGGTCGGTGACCTGGAAAAAACCGCTGATAACGGAAAATCGTCGTGAGTGCGTACCCGGTGTGTTTGGCCGGTGAGGAGTTGTGGTTGCTGCCGGAGAAAGCGCTGTATTGGCCAGCGCAGGAAGCATTGCTGATCGCCGATGTGCATTTCGGTAAAGCGGCGGCCTATCGCAGCCTCGGCCAGCCGGTGCCGCATGGCACGACGGCGAGCAACATCGAGGTAATCGACGCGTTGCTGGCGCGGTTGCCGTGTCGCCAGTTGATTTTTCTCGGTGATTTCCTGCATGGGCCTGGCTCACATGTCCCGACCACATTGAATGCGCTGGCAGAGTGGCGAGCGCGCCACGCTGACCTGCCGATGACGCTGATTCGCGGCAACCACGACAAACGCGCGGGCGACCCGCCGGCCTCGCTGAATATCCGCGTAGTGCCAGAGCCGCTGTTACTCGGGCCGTTTGCCTTGCAGCATGAGCCCGATGCGCATCCGGAACGGCACGTGCTCGCCGGCCACGTGCACCCGGTCTATCGGCTGCATGGCAAAGGTCGGCAGAGTCTGCGTCTGGCTTGTTTCAGACTCGGTGAGCGCATCAGCCTGATGCCGGCATTCGGTGCGTTTACCGGCGGCTATCAGGTCGAGCGCGACGACAGTTGCAAAGTCTTCGTGATCGGCGACAACGAAATATGGCCCGTCAGCTAGATCGCAAATCGATCAGGCTGACGGGCCATATTCATCACAGTCGGTCAGGCAACAGGCGCCGGCGGCGGCTCGTCCGGCAGGGTCGGTTCGCCTGGTTCGGTCGGTTGTTCGTTGGGAGTATCGGGATCGGGCTGGCCGGGCACGCCGCCGGACAGGCTCAAAGACGGATTCGCCAGTAACGACCAGGCCAGAACGCCTATCTGATTGGGCTCAAGCCTTGCCAGTTCAGCGCTGATTCGCGGGTCGATCTTCATAGGGCACTCCTCAGTGAAGGCCCGAATCTGTGTGTAACAAAAACGGGCAGTACACCCCATAGAGTGTCTGCCCGCCAAAGAATTCCCGACATCCGTCGGATGGTCGATCAGGTACGCGGCAAGGTTACGCCACGCTGGCCCTGATATTTGCCGCCACGATCCTTGTAGGAAACTTCACATTCTTCATCGGATTCGAGGAAGAGCATCTGCGCCACACCTTCGTTGGCGTAGATTTTCGCCGGCAGGTTGGTGGTGTTGGAAAATTCCAGGGTCACATGACCTTCCCACTCAGGCTCGAGCGGAGTGACGTTGACGATGATGCCGCAGCGCGCGTAGGTGCTTTTACCCAGGCAGATGGTCAGCACGTTGCGCGGAATGCGGAAGTACTCGACGGTGCTGGCCAGGGCGAAGGAGTTCGGCGGAATGATGCAGACATCGCTGTGGATGTCGACGAAGCTGCCGGCGTCGAAGTTCTTCGGGTCGACAATGGCCGAGTTGATGTTGGTGAACACCTTGAAGTGGTTGGTGCAACGCACATCGTAGCCGTAGCTCGACACGCCGTAGGAAATCACCCGGCTGTCGTCGCTGCCGCGCATCTGGCGCTCGACGAACGGTTCGATCATGCCGTGTTCCTGCGCCATGCGGCGAATCCACTTGTCCGATTTGATGCTCATGGCGGGTTTGTCCTGAATAGCGAGGTGGAAAAATTCTGTCCGGCATCTTACCGGGCGCGTCGCCGCGATCAAAGTGCGCAACGCAATTCTCGGCGAACACCCCGTATTTACGCGCTGTGGCGACGAACCGTCGCACCGCCGATCCCTAAAACACAGAATCCTTTGCAAGAAACATTGGCACGTTCCGGAAAAAGGGTTAAGGTGGCGTCACTGTGTTGCTTGTGTCACTGAGAATCTCTACACGATATGTTGAATTTCGATCCAACCATCTACAAGAATTTTTCCTGCTCTTTGCACTCAGTCTCGGCCAGGGTTCTTCCTGAGTCGCAGTTATCTTTGTTCAAGGAGTTACACCATGTCTAATCGCCAAACCGGTACCGTTAAGTGGTTCAACGATGAAAAAGGCTTCGGCTTCATCACTCCACAATCCGGTGACGACCTGTTCGTTCACTTCAAAGCTATCCAATCCGACGGCTTCAAAAGCCTGAAAGAAGGCCAACAGGTTTCTTTCATCGCTACCCGCGGTCAGAAAGGCATGCAAGCTGAAGAAGTACAAGTTATCTAACTTGTAGCTTCTTTAGAAAAGAGCCCCGCCCTTAAAAGCGGGGCTTTTTTGTGGGCGCCTGTTTTGTTCAGGCAAAAAAATCGCAGCCCAAAGGCTGCGATTTTTTGTGTGTGTCTTTACCAGGCCACGCCAAACCCTGCGGTATAACGGGTCTTGTTCAGATCCGCATCGTTGGTGCCGCTGATGATGTCGCGCTCGGCCTTGAGGTTGAGCGAAGCCCAGTCGGTAACCTTGTAGCGCAGGCCCAGCTCGGCATCCAGTGCATAATCGGCAACGCCCGACAGCGGCTTGCCGACTTCGCCATTGGTGAAGAACTCGACCTTCTTGCCGATCAGGTAGCGGTTGTAGTCCCACTTCATCGCGACGGAATAGAAGTTGTCCTTGCTGCCATCGCGATACTCGTAATCGGTGCGGTTGAGCAACGAGCCCAGCGAGAACGCGCCGAGTTCGTCGTCCCAGAACTGGTAGCCCGGACCGGTACCGACCACGCGCTGACGCGCCAGCTCTTCGATGTGATCACGCTTGTAGTTGATGCGTCCCTGCCAGAACCACTGATCGGTGAGGAAGCGGTCGAGGGAGTATTCGGCGCGCCAGTTGTTGGTGGTGGTTTCCGCATCCTGGACTTCGCGGTTGTACTCGCCCTCGCCGGTATGCCGCCAGCGGCCATGGCGAGCAGAAGTCTTGAAGGCAACGTCGTAATCGTCGGTGTCCTTTTCGGCGCGCTGATAGTCCAGCGCCAGATCGACGTTGCCCTTCCACACCAGGTCGGTGACGATCGGCTTGGGCTTGAGTATCTGCTGAATGCTCGCCAATTCGACAGTCTTCGGCTCCTCGCCGTTGGCCAGGGTGACCTTGCCATCGTCGGCCGCGGTGAGCGACTTCGACACTTCGCCGGCATAGGCGTCCTGCTTGACCAGCAGATGCTGATCGCTGTCGAGGGTCTTGACCTCTTTCCAGTCAATCGCCACTGCGCCGGCGTATTTGGTCTGGATCAACAGCTTGCCGCCGTCGAATACCGTGATAGTGCCACTCAGCTTGTCGCCGTTTTTCAACCAGACGGTGTCGGCAAGCAGGGGCGTGGACGCGCTGAAAACAGCAAGGCACAACAGGGTTCTGGGGAACATAAGCAGATCGGGGGCTCGGAGTTGGCGAAAAGGGTCGGCATTATCCGTAGGATTTTGCCCATGACAAGGACTGACCGGACTATTTCAATTGAGTTCATTTCTCAATTGCGCCACGAGCGATTACCCTTGTCGCCATCATCACGCCAATGCTCAGGAGCCGCGTACGTGAAAGACCCGCTCGACAGCGTCGAAAATGATGCGCAAATCCGACGCACGGCACTCTACTCGACGCTCGCGCAAGTGCCTGAAGGCAAAGTCGTCAGTTATGGCCAGTTGGCCGAACTTGCCGGGCTGGGCCGCGCCGCGCGCTGGGTCGGGCGGACTTTGAGCCAGTTGCCTGGCGACACCAGGCTGCCCTGGCACCGCGTACTCGGCGCCGGCGGGCGCATCAGTCTGCCGGTCGGCAGCCCCTCCGGTGATGAACAACGTGCGCGATTGCGTATGGAAGGCATCACCGTCCAGAACAATCGTGTGGATATTCGGCGCCATGGCTGGCGTCCGGTAGAGCACAGCGGTTAGAGTGCGCGCTTTGTTTTCGCAATTTTGAGGCAGACTTCAGCCCATGCCCCGTAAAACCTGGCGCGCCGCGCTCGCCGCCTATGCCAGTCCTTCGACGCTCGTGCTGTTGTTGCTCGGTTTTGCCGCCGGCCTGCCGTACATGCTGGTGTTCTCGACGCTCTCCGTATGGCTGCGTGAAGCAGGCGTGGCCCGTGAAACCATTGGCTATGCCAGCCTGATCGGCCTGGCGTATGCGTTCAAATGGGTCTGGTCGCCCCTGCTTGACCAATGGCGCCTGCCCTTGCTGGGCAAGCTCGGCCGCCGCCGTTCCTGGCTGGTGCTCTCCCAGGCACTGGTGATTCTCGGGCTGATCGGCATGGGCTTCTGTGATCCGCAAAAACATTTGTCCTGGCTGATCGCCATTGCCGTCGTCGTCGCCTTCGCCTCGGCCACGCAGGATATCGCGGTCGACGCCTATCGCCTGGAAATCGCCGATGACAGCCGCCAGGCCGCGCTCGCCGCCAGCTACATGTCCGGTTATCGTGTTGCTGCCCTGCTCGCCACCGCCGGCGCGCTGTTCTTCGCCGAAGGTTTCGGCTCAACCGGCTTCAACTATAAGCACGCGGCGTGGACCGGCACCTATGTACTGTTTGGCGCATTGATGGTGCCCGCACTGCTGACTACGCTGTTCATGCGCGAACCACCGGTGCCGCTGCGCACGCAGTTGCAGGCCGGGCGCTACACGTTCATGCATCAATTGATGTCGGTGTTCGTGCTGATCGTTTTGCTGGTTTCCGTGCCGGCGATGTTCACCCAGCTGTACAACACGGATTTTGCCGGCGTGCTGTTTGGCGACATGAGCCCGCTCGACCTGCTCCTCGAAGATCGCGCCTTTCTGCGCGCCATCCTCTACATATTGCTGACGGGGATGTGCCTGTCGGCCATGGGCCGGCGCGGACTGGCGCCGGTACTGACGCCGATCAATGACTTCATCCTGCGTTATCGCTGGCAGGCGCTGTTGCTGCTGGGCCTGATCGCCACTTACCGGATGTCCGACACGGTAATGGGCGTCATGGCCAACGTGTTTTATATTGACCAGGGTTTCACCAAGGATCAGATCGCCAGTGTCAGCAAGATTTTCGGCCTGATCATGACCCTCGTCGGCGCCGGCATGGGTGGCCTGTTGATCGTGCGTTTCGGCATTCTGCCGATCCTGTTTATCGGTGGTGTTTCTTCGGCAGCGACCAACCTGCTGTTCGTCATGCTCGCGGACATGGGCCCGAACCTGCAGATGCTGGTGGTGACCATTTCCCTCGACAACTTCAGCTCGGGCCTGGCGACGTCGGCGTTCGTTGCCTACCTGTCGAGCCTGACCAACCTGAAGTTTTCCGCTACGCAATATGCCCTGCTCAGCTCGATCATGTTGCTGCTGCCGCGCCTGATGGGCGGCTATTCCGGCGTGCTGGTCGAGAAGTTCGGCTATCACAGCTTCTTCCTCATTACCGCCCTGCTCGGCGTGCCGACGCTGCTACTGATCGCGCTGCACTGGTTCCAGGAGCGCCGCCGCGAAGGACAAACACCGACGCCCGAGCCTGCACCGACGCCCGTCACCGAAGAATCGTAGGACGCTTCGCCAATGGCGGGAGGAATCCCGCCGCTGGCGCCTTCCGCCGGCCACACTTCTGTACGTCAGCAAAACTCGCCGGTACACTGCTCCGTCATTTCCAGTCATAGCAACCGACAACGGCCAACCATGCGCACCAGTCAATTTTTGCTCGCCACACAGAAAGAAACGCCTTCCGACGCGGTCGTGATCAGCCACCAGCTGATGCTGCGCGCCGGCATGATCCGCAAGCTTGCCTCGGGCCTGTACACCTGGCTGCCGATGGGCCTGCGAGTCATGCGCAAGGTCGAAGCCATCGTTCGCGAAGAAATGAACGCTGCCGGTTCTCTGGAAGTGTTGATGCCGAGCACCCAACCGGCCGAGCTGTGGCAGGAATCGGGGCGCTGGGAAGAATACGGCCCTGAGCTGCTGCGCATCAAAGACCGCCACGGTCGTGATTTCTGCGCGGGCCCGACCCACGAAGAAGTGATCACCGATCTGATGCGCAACGAGTTGAGCAGCTACAAACAGCTGCCAATCAACCTGTACCAGATCCAGACCAAATTCCGCGATGAAATCCGCCCACGCTTCGGTTTGATGCGCGGCCGCGAATTCATCATGAAGGACGCCTACTCCTTCCACGCTGATCAGGCGTCGCTGCAGATCACTTATGACCGCATGCATGAAGCCTACTGCAACATCTTCACGCGTCTGGGTCTGAAATTCCGTCCGGTAGAAGCCGACAACGGCTCGATCGGCGGCGCCGGCTCCCACGAATTCCACGTGCTAGCCGAGTCCGGCGAAGACGATATCGTCTTCAGCAACGGTTCCGACTACGCGGCGAACATCGAAAAAGCCGAAGCGGTGCCTCGGGAAACCTCGCGCCCTGCGCCAACCGAAGAACTGCGCTTGGTCGATACGCCTGACACCAAGACCATCGCGGCGCTGGTGGAAAAATTCAATCTGCCGATTGAAAAGACCATCAAGACCCTGATCGTCCACGCCGAAGAAGAAGGCAAGCTGATCGCGCTGGTGATTCGTGGCGACCACGAACTGAACGAAATCAAGGCTGCCAACCAGCCTGGCGTGGCCAGCCCGCTGGTGATGGCCTCCGATGCCGAACTGCGTGACGCGATCGGCGCCGGCGCTGGTTCGCTCGGCCCGCTGAACCTGCCACTGCCGATCATCATCGACCGCTCGGTCGCGATGATGAGCGACTTCGGCATTGGCGCGAACATCGACGACAAGCACTACTTCGGCGTGAACTGGGAGCGCGATCTGCCGGTTCCGACCGTTGCCGACCTGCGCAACGTCGTCGCTGGCGACCCAAGCCCGGACGGCAAAGGCACGCTGGAAATCAAGCGCGGCATCGAAGTCGGCCACATCTTCCAGCTGGGCAACAAGTACAGCAAGGCGATGAAGTGCGAAGTGCTGGGCGAAAACGGCAAGCCGGTGACCCTGGAAATGGGTTGCTACGGCATCGGCGTATCGCGCGTGGTGGCTGCTGCCATCGAGCAGAACAACGACGCCAACGGCATTATCTGGAGCGACACCCTGGCGCCATTCCAGATCGCGCTGGTACCGCTGCGCTATGAAACCGAGCAGGTGCGCGAAGCCACTGACAAGCTCTATGCCGAACTGACGGCGGCCGGCTTCGAAGTGCTGCTGGACGATCGCGACAAGAAAACCAGCCCGGGCATCAAGTTTGCGGACATGGAGCTGATCGGCATTCCCCACCGGATCGTGGTCAGCGACCGCGGCCTCGCCGAAGGCAACCTGGAATACAAGAGTCGTTCCGAAGCAGAGGCGCAAGCACTGCCGGTGGCCGATGTTGTGTCCTTCCTTCAGGCCCGTATCCGCCGCTGAAACCAGATAGAGACGTCATGTTCAAGCGAAACACCTTAGGCCTCGGTGGCGCCGCCCTGTGCGGCGCCCTGCTGGTCAGCGGCTGCGCCAATCACATGTCGCAACGCAGCGAGCACGAAGAGCGGGTCGAGCGAAAACTGCTCGATCACAGCCTGCAGATCGATGTCGGCGAGCCCAAGGTGCTCGAGCTGCCGCAGCGACGCGTGAAGATCAACGAGCAGAAGACTTTCGAAGTCACCGAGTTCGAGGTCACCCGCCGTTACGACCGCTACACGCCTTATCAACCCTGGCGCGAAGTCTACGAGATTCCGCTGGGGGCGGTGGCCGTGGTCGGTGGTGTCGGTGCGAACGTGGTCAACGTGTTTGCCCTCGGTAACCTGCCGGACAGCGTCACCAAGGATTGGCTGAGCTACGGTTTTGCCGGGCTCAACCCGTTCATGAACGTGCAGTCCAATGGTCGCGCGCAGCAGAACCTCGCGGGCATCGACGAAGTCCAGCGCGACAAGCGCACGGAGTATTCGAGCCTGCCGTGGAGCGAACGACCGGTGCAGGTCAAGGCCGGCAAGCAGACGTTCGACATGACCACTGATCGCAACGGCGTGCTGCGCTTGAACCTGCTCGACAGTCCGTTCGCCGAACATGACCTCAACCATGTTGGCCGCTTGCAGATCAGTGTCGAAGACGCCAAGGACGACGTGCATACCGACTCGACCCTGATGCTCAGCGGCCACCTGCGCGGCAAGTTGATCGAGGCGCACGGGCTGATTTATGACGACCTGGAAGATGATGAGGTGAGCCAGTGGGTACACCGGGTCAAACGCCTGTCGGAGCTGGGCCTGGAAGAAGAAGCCAGCGAATTGGAACAAAGCCTGATCGAACTGACCCGCAATGATCCTGAGTTGCAGACTGAGTTTCTCAAGTCTCTGGCCAAGGATGCCGGGCGCTTAGTGGCTGATCCGGGACCGAATTAAAGCTTAAAAGCTTCGCGAGCAGGCTCGCTCCCCCAGAGGAATGCATTCTAACTGTGGGAGCGAGCCTGCTCGCGAAGAGGCCCTGCCAGGCGCCGCGAATCTACCGCTCAAACAACTCCATCTGCTCAAACCCGCCCCGCAGATCCTCCAGCCTCACCCCCACCCCCAACAACCGCACCGGTTTGCCGCCGCGATTGAACGCCTGCGTCAGCATCAACTGGTAACTGCCCAGGTCCCGCCCTGCCCCGGCCTGTTCCAGCGTGGTCTGGGTGAAATCATGAAATTTGACTTTGACGAACGGCTTGCCCGGTCGATAACTGCTGTCGATCCGCGCCATGCGGTTTTTCAAGGTGTCGAGCAACTCGGGCAATTTGTCCAGGCAGCTGCGCAAGTCCGGCAGATCGACGTCGTAGGTGTTTTCCACGCTGATCGACTGACGCCGGCTGTCGTTGTGCACCAGCCGGTCATCGATTCCACGGGCGAGATTCCACAAGCGCTCGCCGAAACTGCCGAATTCGCGCACCAGCGCCAGCCTGCCCCACTCGCGCAGGTGCTGGCAGTCAACGATGCCAAGCTTGCCGAGCTTGTCGGCGGTGACCTTGCCGACGCCGTGCAGCTTGCTCACCGGCAGACCACTGACGAACTCCTCGACCTGATCCGGGGTGATCACGAACAAACCGTTGGGTTTTTTCCAGTCGCTGGCGATCTTCGCCAGAAACTTGTTTGGCGCAACGCCAGCGGAAACGGTGATGTGCAACTGATTGGAGACCCGGCGACGAATGTCCTGAGCGATGCGCGTGGCGCTGCCGCCGAAGTGCGCGCTGTCCGACACATCGAGATAGGCCTCGTCCAGCGAAAGCGGCTCGATCAGGTCGGTGTAGTCGGCAAAGATCGTATGAATTTCCTTCGACGCTTCGCGATAAGCCTCCATGCGCGGCTTGACGATGGTCAGGTCCGGGCACAATTTCAACGCGTGACCGGAAGCCATGGCCGAGCGCACACCATAGGCGCGCGCTTCATAGTTGCAGGTGGCGATCACCCCGCGCCGATCCGCCGAACCACCCACCGCCAACGGCTTGCCGGCCAGACGCGGATCATCGCGCATCTCGATGGCGGCGTAGAAACAGTCACAGTCGATGTGGATGATTTTTCGCTGGGTCATGTCGGAAAAAGACAACGTGGCAAGCCGGAGCGGCAGTATCTCATTGGCACCTGTATATAGCACCAGTGGTTGAATGTTCTTTTCCGACCGTAGGAGATTTCCGCAGAATTTATTTTTTCAATCATAGATCAAGGTGCAATAGAGCTGAAAGCCTTGCGCTACCTGCCCTGCGCGCCGGCCAACCGCCGCGAAAAGACGCTAAGCGCTTGAACCTCAACAGATTTATCCAGATCGACGGTTGACACACTCGCGAACCTCTGTAGAATGCCGCCACACAGACGCGGGATGGAGCAGTCTGGTAGCTCGTCGGGCTCATAACCCGAAGGTCGTCGGTTCAAATCCGGCTCCCGCAACCAAACATCAGAAAAGGCTACTCGAAAGAGTGGCCTTTTTTTGTGCGCGTCTGTTTTGCAAACGGGCGCCCTGCTCAATCGCTAGCGAAACGGCAATTCGTTGCATTTCCGAAACTTACGCATCACCTGCGACCGTTTGCCGCGATTTCGCAGTTATTTGGCCCATTCCGGGATTAGCGGTTGACACCTCGTCGTTCGCCTGTAGAATGCCGCCACACAGACGCGGGATGGAGCAGTCTGGTAGCTCGTCGGGCTCATAACCCGAAGGTCGTCGGTTCAAATCCGGCTCCCGCAACCAAACATCAAAAAAGGCTACTCGAAAGAGTGGCCTTTTTTGTATCTGTTGAAAAAGTCCTTTCGCAACAATGATCTGTCACTGTGCAGTGAACCGCTGGGGATCATCAGAACCACTGACTTGCGACTATGCTTGAGTCGCAGACAGGGTTTCTGCAATCCAGGAACTGCCCTCGCCGATGCCCGACGAGAGGCGTAGTATTTTGTGATTATTTTTTTCTACAGGGATTGGTAACTTGGCTGGATACCTCCATCCTGTCGCGCACAATCCAAGAGGTGATTGATGCGCGCCAACTCGTCTGATCCACAAGACACCGTTACAGCAGAACAACCGATCAAACCCGAGCGTTTGCGCTGGCTGGATCGATTAAGCAAATACCGTCAGCCGATCGGTCTGGCCGTCACGTTGCTGCTGTTTGCCATTGCCCTGATTGCCTGCCGCCATCTGCTCGCCGAGCTTGATCTCGACGCATTGCATGACTCGATTCTTGACGTGCCGAAGCCCGCCCTGCTTGGCGCCATTGGCGCGACCGTGGTCGGTTTCATCATTCTGCTCGGCTATGAATGGTCGGCCAGCCGCTACGCTGGCGTGAAACTGCCGCCGCGCACCCTCGCGCTCGGCGGCTTCACTGCATTTGCGATTGGCAATGCCATTGGTCTGTCGCTGCTGTCCGGCGGCTCGGTTCGTTATCGTTTATATGCGCGACTGGGCGTCGGTGCGTCGGAAGTTGCGCACATGACGCTATTTGCCAGCCTCTCGCTGGGCTGCGCCTTGCCGCCACTGGCAGCGCTGGCCACCCTGAGCAACCTGCCCGCCGCCTCGCAAGCGCTTGGGCTGTCCGAATTCTTGCTGGGCTCGGTCGCCGCTGCCGTATTGATCCTCGGTGCAGTGCTGGCGATCGGCATCTATCGTCGTCGTCTGCCGGAACAACCCTACCCCGACAATCTGCTGGTTCGTGCCGGGCGGCGCACCCTGCGTCTGCCGGGTCGGCGCCTGACGTTCCTGCAACTGGTGATCACCGCTCTCGATGTCGCGGCTGCCGCCACCGTTCTCTATTTATTGCTACCGGAAGCGCCGCCGTTTGCGCCGTTCCTGCTGGTGTATCTGCTGGCACTCGCCGCCGGTGTCCTCAGTCATGTACCTGGCGGCGTCGGTGTGTTCGAGGCGATTCTGCTCGCCGCGTTTGCCGACAAGCTCGGCGCCGCGCCGCTGGCAGCCGCACTGCTGCTGTATCGCCTGATCTACGTGGTGCTGCCGCTGCTGGTCGCTTGCGTACTACTGCTGATCAATGAAGGCCAGCGCCTGTTTCAATCCCAGACCATGCGCGCCGCGTCCGGTCTGGCCGCGCCGGTTCTGGCGGTGCTGGTGTTTCTGTCTGGCGTGGTGCTGCTGTTTTCCGGCGCCACACCGGAAATCGACACTCGTCTGGAACACATCGGTTTTCTGATCCCGCATCGCCTGGTCGACGCGTCGCACTTCGGCGCCAGCCTGATTGGGGTTTTGTGTCTGTTGCTCGCCCAAGGTCTGCGCCGACGCCTGTCGGCGGCGTGGATGCTGACCGTCATTCTGCTGCTGGTCGGCGCCCTGCTCTCGCTACTCAAAGGCTTCGACTGGGAAGAAGCCACGCTGATGACGTTTACGGCCGCGCTGCTCGGCGTGTTCCGCCGCTCCTTCTATCGCCCGAGCCGTTTGACCGAACTGCCGTTTTCGCCGCTGTATCTGGTCGCCAGTCTCTGCGTGCTGGGCGCTTCGGCCTGGTTGCTGCTGTTTGCCTATCAGGACGTACCCTACAGCCACCAGCTGTGGTGGCAGTTCACCCTCGACGCTGACGCGCCGCGCGGTCTGCGCTCGCTGCTCGGTGCGGCGGTGTTGCTGGTAATAATCTCGCTGACCTGGCTGCTGCGCACCGCGCGCCCGGTGATTCATTTGCCGACGCCGGACGAACTGGATCGCGCGGCAAAAATCCTCATGGCCTCGTCACAACCCGACGGCGGCCTCGCGCTGACCGGTGACAAGGCGTTGCTGTTTCATCCCAACGATGAGGCGTTCCTGATGTACGCCCGTCGTGGCCGCAGTCTGGTGGCGCTGTACGACCCGATCGGGCCGAGCCAGCAACGTGCGGAAATGATCTGGCAGTTCCGCGACCTTTGCGACATCCACCATACGCGCCCGGTTTTCTATCAGGTACGTGCGGAAAATTTGCCGTATTACATGGACATCGGCCTGACTGCGATCAAGCTCGGCGAAGAAGCCCGGGTCGATCTGCTGCGCTTCGATCTGGAAGCCAAGGGCAAGGAGATGAAGGACCTGCGCTACACCTGGAACCGTGGCACCCGCGATGGACTGTCGCTGGAAATCCATGAGCCGGGCCAGGCGCCGATGGACGAGCTGAAGGTGATTTCCGATGCCTGGCTGACCGGCAAGAACGTGCGTGAGAAAGGCTTCTCCCTCGGCCGTTTCAGCGACGATTACCTGAAGCATTTCCGCATTGCGGTGATTCGCTTCGAAGGCCGCCCGGTGGCGTTCGCCAATCTGCTCGAGACCTACAGCCACGATCTGGCCAGTCTCGACCTGATGCGCGCGCACCCGGAAGCGCCGAAGCTGACCATGGAATTCATGATGGTCGGCTTGATTCAACACTATAAGAGTCACGGATACGCGCGCTTCAGCCTGGGCATGGTGCCGTTGTCGGGGCTGCAACCCCGGCGCGGCGCACCGCTGACCCAGCGCCTGGGCTCGATGGTTTTCCGCCGTGGTGAGCAGCTGTACAACTTCCAAGGTTTGCGCCGTTTCAAAGACAAGTTCCAGCCTGACTGGGAACCCCGTTATATGGCCGTGCCCGCCGGACTCGATCCGCTCGTGGCACTGGCCGACACTGCTGCCCTGATCGCGGGCGGCTTGACTGGATTGGTGAAACGCTGATGATTCAACGCTCCCTGAAGTACATCCTGGCCGCCCTGCTGGTGCTGGCCGTGATTGCCGGCGGCGGTTACTGGTACCTCAAACGTCCGGCACCGGAACCGACCGTCGAACAACTGAAACCCGCCGATGGCACCGCCATGACCCGCGTGATCCCCGGCAACAAGCCGAAGGCTCAGGTGCTGGTGGCCGTCACCGACGAACAGAAGCTCTCCGAGAAACAACTGACCACCCTCAGCCGCAGCGCTTCGGCGCAGATCGTTCAGGTGATCCTGCCCAAGGACTGCCTGCTGCAAAGCCGCGCCCTGCAATCGGGCTTGCGTGAACTGAATGGCCCGGCCACCCTGGTCAGCGGCATCGGCCCAGGCGCTGTGCTGGCATGGCGCTGGCTGGCGGAACAGAAAGACGACAAGGCCCAGGCCATCTCCGTCGACTTGGCTCTGGAAAAGCCCGGCTGCACCCACCTGTTGCCGAAATCCGCTGCCCACGGCCACTGGCTGGTGGCATGGAACGACAACCCGGACGATGCCAGCGCAGGTTTCGTGCGCGATCAGCCGAACGCCGAAACCAGCATCAGTGACTACGACATCAACCTGCCGCAAGTGCTGAACAACGAACTGCGCAAAATCCTCGTCGGCGGCGACAAGGCCAACGGCGGCCTGGCGATCCCGGTCGTGGAAGTGCCGGCCGGTCAGGCCAACGACACCGTGACTCTGTTCCTCTCCGGTGATGGCGGCTGGCGCGACCTCGACCGCGACGTGGCCGGGGAAATGGCCAAGATCGGCTACCCGGTGGTCGGCATCGACACCCTGCGCTACTACTGGCAACACAAGAGCCCGGAGCAAAGCGCGCTCGACCTCACCGAACTGATGCAGCATTACCGGCAGAAATGGGGCACCAAGCGCTTCATCCTCACCGGCTACTCGTTCGGCGCTGACGTACTCCCGGCGATCTACAACCGCCTGCCAGAAAACGAACAGCAACGCGTCGACGCGATCATCCTGCTCGCCTTCGCCCGCACCGGCAGCTTCGAAATCGAAGTCGAAGGCTGGCTCGGCAACGCCGGCAAAGAAGCCGCCACCGGCCCGGAAATGGCCAAACTGCCGGCGGCCAAGGTTGTGTGCATCTATGGTGAAGAAGAGACGGATGAGAGTGGCTGCACGGACAAGACTGCTGTTGGTGAAGCGGTGAAACTGCCTGGCGGCCACCACTTCGACGAGAACTACCCGGCGCTGGCCAAGCGTCTGGTGGACTTGATCGAGAAGCGCCAGAGCAAGGACTCGGTCGCCGAAGAGTGATCTGAGCCGCATCCACAAAAGGCCCCCACAACTTCGCAGTTACGGGGGCTTTTTACATTCCAGCCGCCACCAAAATCCCTGTGGGAGCGAGCTTGCTCGCGAAGCGGTGGGTCAGTTTACAGATTCGTCGACTGACACTACGTCTTCGCGCTCCCACAGGGTATTGTGCCGGACTCAGACAACTCGTCAGTCCCGCCGGCCAAGCTGAACATCTATCCACGTGACATCATCGTCGCCAACGCTAAAGTCGCTATCCGGCGCCGCCAACAAACTGCTTTGCTGGACTTGCGTCAAGTCCGCCCAAAAGCCATCAGTGACAAATACCAAGCGCTCAACAGCCTCCAGTTCACACCAAACAAAGTCAGGGTTCGGAACCCGATTGATCTTCAAGCATCGCGTTACTGAATTTCGAGCTGGATCTTGCGCCAACTCACAGTGCGAACGGTCGCGCCGCCAATTGGCCTTGCAGTGAGGAGGCGTAATCCACTCGATGGCTCCCAACAGCGTCACAATCCCGCATGAACAGTCACCTTCGTATGCAACGGTGAGTCGGCCATGAGCGACCAAGCCAATCAGGTAACAGATGGCTCCCGTCTGATCAGCAGGCAACGACGCATGAAAATCCGACAGTATTGAACCCAATAGACGCTCGATAGCTCCGGGTTCTGCAGGATAGCCCCCTGCTCCAACTGTGTGGAATCAGCCGCCAACATGCCGCTTACGAAGCATTCAGCCAGCTGTCCACTGCCGCGCCTTGAAGTGCCATCCGCGACAACAAAAAAACCACGGTCACCCTCACAGGTAGCTCCGGCATAGTCATTATTTCTCTGCTGGCTTGCCCAGTGATTGATCGGGAGAGGTATCTCATGCGCTGGCCAGCGCTTTCATACGCCTGTGAATAATCTGCCCTCTGCCTGGATTCGCCTGCACCGAGCCTGAACTTTCGATCACGTAGCCAACCCCATCGAGCGCCATCAGCTTCTGGACTCCCTCTGTAATGAATGCCTTGAGGTCCTTGTCAGCCTGGACCACCTCCTCCAACAGCTCAGGCCGACCATCGATCAAGATGATCATATCCTCGACATCCTTGTGATAAGGATCGCCATTTCCCCGACCGGCGAAAGCTTCCAGTTTCGTCGCGAGAAAATACGCGGGCTGGAATATCTGGATGGCAGTGCCGCTGGGCAGGGTGAATTTATCCGCCCTCGCCAGCCCCTCGACGAACCAGCGGTTGGCATAGCCGAGCACTGCAGGGTCGGAAGGCATGACATCCACGACAACGTCATTGAAGCGAAAACGACAATTCACCTCGTCCTCACCCGTGATCTTGAATCCCTTGGCCGCCAGCCGTTCGGTGAGTTGGTTCCAGGCGCTGATACCGGCCAACTCGATCACTAGATCAACGTCATCAGTGAAACGAATGTCGTCCAGCACGGCTGTATCTGTAACCAGCATGGCGGTTGTGCAACCGCCAACAAAAGCAACTTCGGCGAGAAACGCCTCGCCCAAGCCTCCAGCCACGAACTCAATGAGTTCGTAGTTGTGATCCGCGTTTGACGACATGTTATTTCAGCCCCATCCCTGCCTTCAGAACACTGATTGCCACACCACACTCACGCGGACCACCCAGACGGATTGCATCAGCGAGCGCCAGATAGTGGTAAAGAATCCGGTCTTTTTTCACCGCTTCCGGCACTGTTTTGTAAAGCGGCTCGATCGCTTGGCCTCGCTCGGTTCCCTGCGCATCCGGCCAGACCGGAATCAAACCACCCGCACTCTTGATGCTTTTGGACAGCGCAGGCGCTGCAAAACCTGTGGGTATGCCACGAACCATCGCGCCAGGCTTGACCGGGAAGAAGTACTTCAGCGCGTGCTCGGTAATTTTCAGCAGTTCCCGGCGGTGCACTTTGGCAAGCCCGGTGTCGTAATCATGAATGAGCAATCCAGATTCCCGGCACCGGGCGAGAGCATTTGAGACTTCGCTTTTGCTCAGTCCGAGAGAGGCAGACAGCGCACGTAAGGAGTACCGATCACTCCAACTTGTCAGCGGTGGATCAGATGCCGGTTCCGCCCATCCCTCCCAACCTGGCCCATCAGCGAAAGGCGAGTCGAATTCGCGGCGCAGGAAGAGAGTGTCTTCCCCATCAGTGGAATAGGTGACCAATGGCTTCCCCACACTTTGCCCTGCGGTCATTCGGCTGACGACATAAGGCCTGAGCAGCTCTTCGACCCTGTCCGAATTCGATTCGGCCTCCATCTCCCCCATGAGGTTCTCTTCCTGAGCGTGGAGACTGGCCATTTTGAACAATAGTAAAATGTCTTGACTCTTCATTTAGATCAAAACCTCAAGTGTCCACATTCCATAAAACGTGGACACTTGTCTCACTACCGAGGCCGGGTCGTCAAGCCCTTTGGTAAATCACTAATCGCTGCATACCTTGCCCGCATATCGTCATGGCTGTGTTCGTGTCAGACGTTTAGTATCGTTTACTTCCAGTTTCGCAATATCAGATGACGCCCACAGACCTTGTAGGCAAACTCCGAAACTCGTGTTCGGGCGCTTTGCCGCTCTATTGCGCTGTTTTTCAACGGGATACTCTCCGGACGTCGCTGACCCATTCAGCGATCGGGTGTGGTAACCCGGAGAAACCATCGCAACAGCCCGCTCCTCGAGTTATGGCGGCTGTGCGTGGGACGCTTTCGAGCGTGCCGGTTTCCTTGGTTCCCGGTTTACCACCCTGCGTACAGTTGCCTCCCTTTCGCGTGGTAACGAAAGTCGCGGCGCTTCGAACTAAGGAGTAACACGATGACCGAACCTGATCTGCACGGACTCGCAAGCGTTAAAACCATCGGCTTCACCCCTTTCCTCTACAATTCGGATCAAGCGTTCTTCAACGTCCGCTCCGGCATTCCGATCATCGATGCCTTGTCCCAATCCTCCGACCTGCTGTCCCTCGCCAAATCCTTCGCCGAGGATGCTGCCTTCATCAGAGACACCGACCGCCATGCCTGGGCTGCGCATTACCTGACGGTGATGGGCAAAGCCTTGATTGATGATGTGATTCAGGCGCTGATCCCACGACCTGCGCGGACGAAGACCGAGTCTGAAGCAGAGATGCCTGAAAGCTTGTAGAGGTTTGAAGATCAAAAGATCGCAGCCTTCGGCAGCTCCTACATGGAATGCGAAACCTGTAGGAGCTGCCGAAGGCTGCGATCTTTTGATCTGAAGTTGCCGCCGACAAAAAAGCCCCCGCCAACCACAAGGCTGACGGGGGCTCTTTCTATAACGCGAAGTTACATCTCCACCTGCGTCCCCAACTCGATCACTCGGTTCAACGGCAGATTGAAGAACCGCAAATTGCCATTGGCATTCTTCAACATGAACGCAAACAGCGCCTCACGCCAACGCGCCATCCCCTCGAGTTTCGAGGCAATTACCGTCTCGCGACTGAGGAAGTAGGTCGTGCGCATCGGGCTGAAGTCCAGATCATCCAGATGACACAGCTTCAACGCTTGCGGCACGTCCGGCTCGTCGGTGAAGCCGAAGTGCAGGATCACCCGGAAGAAACCCTCTCCGTGCGCTTCGACCTCGAAGCGCCGCGATGGCGGCACACGGGGGATATCTTCGTAGACCACCGTCAGCAACACCACTTGCTCATGCAGCACCTGGTTGTGCAGCAGGTTGTGCAACAAGGCATGGGGCACGGCGTCGGAGCGGGCGGTGAGGAACACGGCGGTGCCCTGCACGCGATGCGGCGGTTGCACGCGGATGCTGCTGATGAAGATCGGCAGCGGCAGCGCGCCTTCGTCGAGGCGTTCGACCAGCAGTTGTTTGCCGCGCTTCCAGGTGGTCATCAGCACGAACAGGGCGATGCCGGCGATCACCGGGAAGGCGCCACCCTGAACGATCTTCGGTACGTTGGCGGCGAAATACAGACCGTCCACCAACAGGAAGCCGAGCAACACCGGCACCGCGAGGATTGGTGGCCATTTCCACAGCAGCAGCATCACGGCGGACACCAGAATGGTAGTCATCAGCATGGTGCCGGTCACCGCCACGCCGTAAGCCGAGGCCAGTGCACCGGAGGATTCGAAGCCCAGCACCAACAGGACCACGCCGACCATCAGCGCCCAGTTCACCGCGCCGATGTAGATCTGGCCTTGCTCATCGCTGGAGGTGTGCTGGATGTACATGCGCGGTATGTAACCGAGCTGGATCGCCTGACGGGTCAGGGAGAACGCACCGGAAATCACCGCTTGCGAAGCGATCACCGTGGCCAGGGTCGAAAGGCCGACCAGCGGAATCAGCGCCCAGCTCGGTGCCAGCAGGTAGAACGGGTTACGCGCTGCGTCAGGGTTTTCCAGCAGCAATGCGCCCTGGCCGAAGTAGTTGAGCACCAGCGCCGGCAGCACCAGCAGGAACCAGGCGCGAGCGATCGGCTTGCGGCCGAAGTGGCCCATGTCGGCGTACAGCGCTTCGGCGCCGGTCAGCGCCAGCACTACCGCGCCGAGGATCGCTACGCCCATGCCCGGGTGCACGACGAAAAAATTCACCGCCCACATCGGGTTCAGCGCGTGCAGCACTTCCGGGGTGTGGCTGATGCCGTACACACCGAGGGCGCCGAGGACGAGGAACCAGGTGACCATGATCGGCCCGAACAGAATGCCGATCCGCGCAGTACCGTGGCGCTGGATCAGAAACAGCGCGACCAGCACGACCAGCGACAGCGGCACCACCCAGTGATCGATGCCTTCAAACGCCAGGCCGAGGCCTTCGATCGCCGACAGCACCGAAATGGCCGGGGTGATCATGCTGTCGCCATAGAACAGCGCCGCGCCGATCAGCCCGCACACCACCAACAGCGTGCGCAGACGCTTGCGCCCCGCCGCTGCCCGCCGTGCCAGTGCCGTCAGGGCCATGATGCCGCCCTCGCCCTGGTTGTCGGCGCGCAGGACGAACATCATGTATTTGATCGAGACCACCCAGATCAGCGACCAGAAGATCAACGACAGAATGCCGAGCACGCCGTCGTGATTGACCGGCACACCATAACCGCCGGAAAACACTTCCTTGAGGGTGTACAACGGGCTCGTGCCGATGTCGCCATAAACCACCCCGACCGCCGCGACCAGCATGCTCAGCGGTCTGCTTGCCGAACCCTCGGCGCCCGCCGCATGACTACTTGCCTGACCCATCCAACACTCCTGATCTCGATACCGGCTTCTTTGAAGGAAGCACTATGCTTTGAGTTGCAGCATGCGCTGTTTTACCTGTTGTTACAGACCAATGATTGACTGCACGAAATCGGTAAAGCTCAACGGCGCGAAGCATAGCGCAGCACTCGTCGTATTTCCCCGTATAAAGCTGGTCAAGTGCGTTGCCCGCCGCTAGAATTGCGCACTTTTTGATCAGAGGCGCATCTCAAGCGCCCATCCGTCAGCTGCCGCGCGTGGCCAGCGACGTCACAAAACACCGAGGTTAGACATGTCCACCACTCCTGCGCCGGCCAATCCAAAGGTTGGCTTTGTATCTCTGGGTTGCCCGAAAGCACTGGTCGACTCCGAGCGCATCCTGACCCAGCTGCGCATGGAAGGCTATGACGTGGTGTCCACCTATCAGGACGCCGACGTCGTGGTGGTCAACACCTGCGGCTTCATCGATTCGGCCAAGGCTGAATCTTTGGAAGTGATCGGTGAAGCGATCAAGGAAAACGGCAAGGTCATCGTCACCGGCTGCATGGGCGTGGAAGAAGGCAACATCCGCGACGTACACCCGAGCGTGCTGGCCGTGACCGGTCCGCAGCAGTACGAGCAAGTGGTCAACGCCGTGCACGAAGTGGTGCCGCCGCGTCAGGATCACAACCCGCTGATCGACCTGGTGCCGCCGCAAGGCATCAAGCTGACCCCGCGCCACTACGCGTATTTGAAGATTTCCGAAGGCTGCAACCACAGCTGCTCGTTCTGCATCATCCCGTCGATGCGCGGCAAACTGGTCAGCCGTCCGGTTGGCGATGTGCTCGACGAAGCCCAGCGCCTGGTCAAATCCGGCGTTAAAGAGCTGTTGGTGATCTCGCAAGACACTAGCGCTTACGGCGTTGATGTGAAATACCGCACCGGTTTCTGGAACGGCGCGCCAGTGAAAACCCGCATGACCGAGCTTTGCGAGGCGCTGAGCACCCTGGGCGTCTGGGTCCGCCTGCACTACGTTTATCCGTACCCGCACGTCGACGAGCTGATTCCACTGATGGCCGCCGGCAAGATCCTGCCGTACCTGGATATCCCGTTCCAGCACGCCAGCCCGAAAGTCCTGAAGTCGATGAAACGCCCGGCGTTCGAAGACAAGACTCTGGCGCGCATCAAGAACTGGCGCGAAATCTGCCCGGACCTGATCATTCGTTCGACCTTCATCGTCGGCTTCCCGGGCGAAACCGAAGAAGACTTCCAGTACCTGCTCAACTGGCTGACCGAAGCCCAGCTCGACCGCGTCGGCTGCTTCCAGTACTCGCCGGTTGACGGCGCGCCAGCGAATGATCTGGATCTGGAAGTGGTGCCGGACGACGTCAAGCAGGATCGCTGGGAGCGCTTCATGGCGCACCAGCAGGCGATCAGCTCGGCACGCCTGCAAATGCGCATCGGTCGTGAGATCGAAGTGCTGGTGGACGAGGTTGACGAACAAGGCGCGGTTGGCCGCTGCTTCTTCGACGCCCCGGAAATCGATGGCAACGTGTTTATCGACAATGGCAGCAACCTGAAGCCGGGCGATAAGGTCTGGTGCAAGGTGACTGACGCTGACGAATATGATTTGTGGGCTGAGCAGATCTAAGCACCGCAAAATACCTGTGGGAGCGAGCCTGCTCGCGAATGCGCTGGGTCAGTCGCTGTAAATATTGCCTGACACAATGCCTTCGCGAGCAGGCTCGCTCCCCACAGGGGGATAGCGCTGTATCCAGAAGCCCCGCTCTTTTCCGAGATACGGGGCTTTTTTGCGGCTATCGTTTAGCGGGGGACGGACTCCCTTGAACCGCACAAGAGGCACACGCACATGCGTCAGCATTCGGTCATTCACACACCGAAAATCAGCGATTACGAAGAACTGACCCGGGTCTGGGAGGCCTCGGTCCGTGCAACTCATCGGTTCCTGCCGGACAGCTATATCGAGCTGCTGCGCAATCTGGTGCTCACCCGCTATCTCGACGCGGTCATGCTGATCTGCACCAAGGACCGCCAGCAGCGCATCACCGGGTTTGCCGGTGTGGCGGCGGGCAAGATTGAAATGTTGTTCATCGATCCTGATCATCGTGGTCAAGGCTTGGGCAAGCAATTGCTGCGCTATGCGATCGAACGGCTCAACGCCGATGAACTCGACGTCAATGAGCAGAACCCGCAAGCCTTGGGTTTTTATGAAAAGCAGGGATTTGAAGTGATCGGCCGCTCCGAGGTCGATGGCATGGGCCAGCCGTATCCGCTGCTGCATATGCGCTTGCGGCAGTCCCAACAGCGCTCAGGCAACGGCTGACACACCATGAAACCCCTGTGGGAGCGAGCCTGCTCGCGAATGCGGTGTACCAGTCACTGCACACATAGACTGGCAGGACGCCTTCGCGAGCAGGCTCGCTCCCACATTGAATACAGCGCCTGCAAATGGAACCGGGCTTAACCGCTTCCACACAGGTACAATGCCCACCCCTTTTTTGTTACGGCCCCGTCATGACTGACCCGATTCGCCTCTCCAAACGCCTCATCGAACTGGTCGGTTGCTCCCGCCGGGAGGCCGAGCTGTTCATCGAGGGCGGCTGGGTCACCGTGGACGGCGAAGTCATCGATGAGCCGCAATTCAAGGTCGGCGAGCAAAAGGTCGAGCTCGACAAGGACGCCAAGGCCACCGCGCCGGAGCCGGTGACCATCCTGCTCAACGCGCCCGCCGGCATGGATGTCGACAGCGCCATGCAAACGCTCAGCGCCGAAACCCTCAGCGAAGAGCATCGCTACGGCAAGCGCCCGTTGCGCGGGCATTTCCTGCGCCTGACCGCCAGCGCCGACCTGCAGCCCAAGGCCAGCGGCCTGCTGGTGTTCACCCAGGACTGGAAAATCCTGCGCAAGCTCACCGCCGACGCTGCGAAGATCGAGCAGGAATACATCGTCGAAGTCGAAGGTGAGATGGCTGCCCACGGCCTCAACCGTTTGCAGCATGGCCTGACCCACAAGGGCAAAGAGCTGCCGCCGGTCAAGGCCAGTTGGCAGAACGAAAACCGCCTGCGCTTCGCCATGAAAAACCCGCAGCCGGGAATCATCGCGCAGTTCTGCGAAGCGGTCGGCCTGAAGGTCATCGGCATCCGCCGCATCCGCATCGGCGGCGTGTCGATCGGCAAGGTCCCGCTCGGCCAGTGGCGCTACCTGTCCGGCAAAGAGAAGTTCTAGAACTTTCACTGCCGCCACACATTTCGGCAGTGCTTACGAGCGCTGCCCACAACGCATCAGGAATACCGACATGGTTCATAACGACGTACTGCGCAGCGTGCGCTACATGCTCGACATCAGCGACAAGAAAGTTGTCGAGATCATCAAACTGGGCGGCATGGACGTCACACTCGCCGATGTCATCACCTGGCTCGACAAGAAAGAAGAAGACGAAGAAGGCTTCGTACGTTGCCCGGACGAAGTCATCGCGCACTTCCTCGACGGTCTGGTGATCTTCAAGCGCGGCAAGGACGAAAGCCGTCCGCCGCAACCGATCGAAGTGCCGGTGACCAACAACATCATCCTGAAAAAACTGCGCGTGGCCTTCGAACTGAAAGAAGACGACATGCACGCGATTCTTAAAGCAGCCGAGTTTCCGGTATCCAAGCCTGAACTGAGCGCGCTGTTCCGCAAGGTCGGCCACACCAACTACCGTCCTTGTGGCGACCAGTTGCTGCGTAATTTCCTCAAGGGCCTGACCCTGCGCGTCCGCCCTGCCTGATGCCCTTGTGCGGTGGCGATCGATAGTCGCCGCCGCAACGCATGACCGTTCATTCCCTGCAAAAATAATGGCTCCGCTTTTCGCGGCTGACGACTAGGGTGTACTGATCCCTAATCTTCAGGACTCGTCATGCATCCCTACTTTTCCCTCCAAGGCCGCACCGCTCTGGTGACCGGCGGCACCCGTGGTATCGGCAAGATGATCGCCAAGGCGTTCGTCGAGGCCGGCGCCCATGTCTACGTGTGCTCGCGCGACGTTGAAGCCTGCCAGCAAACCGCCGAAGAACTTGGCGCGCTGGGCAGTTGCCACGGCGTGGCGGCGAATCTGGCGACCGAAGAAGGCGTGCGGGAATTGGCCGCGCGTCTGGGTGAGCAGATCACTCATCTGGACATTCTGGTGAACAATGCCGGCACCACGTGGGGCGCGCCGCTGGAGAGTTATCCGGTCAAGGGCTGGGAAAAGGTCATGCAGCTCAACGTGACCTCGGTGTTCAGTTGCATTCAGCAGTTCCTGCCGTTGCTGCGCAAGGCCGGTTCGGCGGCGAATCCGGCGCGGATCATCAATATCGGTTCGGTGGCGGGGATTTCTTCGTTTGGCGAGCAGGCGTATGCCTATGGGCCGAGCAAAGCGGCGCTGCATCAGTTGTCGCGAATTCTCGCCCGGGAACTAGTGAACCAGCACATCAACGTCAACGTGATTGCGCCGGGACGGTTTCCGAGCAAGATGACCCAGCATATTGGTAATGATGAGCAGGCATTGGCTGAGGATACTGCGCTGATTCCGATGAAGCGCTGGGGGCGTGAGGAAGAGATGGCGGCGCTGGCGATCAGCCTGGCGAGTACGGCGGGGGCTTATATGACCGGCAATATCATTCCGCTGGATGGTGGGTTCAGCCTCTGACATCGGCGGTGTGACTATCGCTGGCAAGCCAGCTCCCACAGGGTTCTTTAGTGTTTGAACAATCCAGGTTCACTCAAAAACCTGTGGGAGCTGGCTTGCCAGCGATGGCGTCCGCCCTGTCACCACCAGACTTGAAGCGAGCCGGGTTATCATGCCCGCCCTACCCGCTTCGATCCTAGACCATGACTTACAGCGTCTCCCCCATCGGCTTCGTGCGCTCCTGCTTCAAGGAGAAGTTCGCCATCCCCCGCCAGCCGCAACTGGCACCGGCCGCCCGTGGCGTGCTGGAACTGGTCGCGCCGTTCGACCAGGGTGACGCCGTGCAGGGGCTGGAGCAGGTCAGTCATGTTTGGCTGTTGTTTCTGTTCCATCAGGCCCTCGAAGACAAGCCACGCCTGAAGGTGCGCCCGCCTCGCCTGGGTGGTAACAAGTCGATGGGCGTATTCGCCACCCGCGCCACGCACCGCCCCAACGGCATTGGCCAGTCGGTGGTAAAGCTGGACAGGGTCGAAGGCAATCGGCTGTTTATCTCCGGGATCGATCTGCTCGACGGCACGCCGGTGCTGGATATCAAACCCTATGTGCCGTATGCCGACATCATCCCTGGGGCGATCAATGACATCGCCAGCGCCGCGCCGCAGCTGATCGACGTGCAGTGGGCGGATTCGGCTTTGAAACAGGCGCACGCCCACGCTCAGCGGCTCGATGAGCCGTTGGTTGAGCTGATCGAGCAGTGCCTGGCGCAGAATCCGCGCCCGGCGTATCAGACGCCGGCCCCGGAACGTGAATATGGTGCGCAGTTCTGGGATCTGGACGTGCGCTGGCATTACCCGACGCCCGAACAGATCCGCGTGCTGGAAGTCATCCCGGCCGAGGCATAAAACCCGCAAACGAAAAAGCCCGCGCTGCCTTCTCAGGCAACGCGGGCTTTTACTGTCACACCGAAAAACCACTGTTGGAGCGAGCCTGCTCGCGAAGGCATCGTGTCATGCAACATCAACGTTGATGACAGACCGCATTCGCGAGCAGGCTCGCTCCCACAGTTATCGCAGGTTATTTTTCGACGAACGCACGCTCGATCAGGTAATCACCCGGCTCGCGCATCCGCGCCGAGATTTTCAGGCCGAAGCTGTCGAGCACTTCGCTGGTCTCGTCGAGCATGCTCGGGCTGCCGCAGATCATCGCGCGGTCGTCCTGCGGGTTGATCGGTGGCAGGCCGATGTCGCTGAACAGCTTGCCGCTGCGCATCAGGTCAGTCAGGCGGCCCTGATTCTCGAACGGCTCGCGGGTCACGGTCGGGTAGTAGATCAACTTGTCACGCAGCGCTTCGCCGAAGAACTCGTTCTGCGGCAGGTGCTCGGTGATGAATTCGCGGTAAGCGACTTCGTTGACGTAACGCACACCGTGAACCAGGATCACTTTCTCAAAGCGCTCGTAGGTTTCCGGGTCCTGAATCACGCTCATGAACGGCGCCAGACCGGTGCCGGTGCTCAGCAGGTACAGGTGCTTGCCCGGGTTCAGGTCATCAAGAACCAGCGTGCCGGTAGGCTTCTTCGAGATGATGATCTCGTCGCCTTCCTTCAAGTGCTGCAGCTGGGAGGTCAGCGGACCGTCCTGCACTTTGATGCTGAAGAATTCGAGATGCTCTTCCCAGTTCGGGCTGGCGATCGAGTAAGCGCGCATAAGCGGGCGGCCGTTGGGCTGTTGCAGGCCGATCATCACGAACTGACCGTTCTCGAAGCGCAGGCCCGGATCGCGGGTGCACTTGAAGCTGAACAGAGTGTCGTTCCAGTGATGAACACTGAGGACACGCTCGTGGTTCATGTTGCTCATGTACGTTTGACTCCTGGAGATTGGTCTGCGCGGCTCAATGAGGCTCAACGTGCGCAATTGCATCGCATTCTAATAGCGACGACAATATCTGTTAACTGGATTATTAAGATAAGGGTTATCGGTTATATCGATATGCGATTTACTCTCCGTCAACTGCAAGTCTTCGTCGCCGTCGCCCAGCAGGAAAGCGTATCCCGTGCTGCGGGTCTACTCAACCTCTCGCAATCGGCGGCCAGCACTTCGATCACCGAGCTCGAGCGCCAGTCCAGCTGCCAGCTGTTCGACCGCGCCGGCAAACGCCTGAGCCTCAACGCCCTGGGCAAACAACTGTTGCCGCAAGCGGTCGCCCTGCTCGACCAGGCCAAGGAAATCGAAGACCTGCTCAATGGCAAATCCGGTTTCGGCTCTCTATCAGTGGGGGCGACGCTGACCATAGGCAACTATCTGGCCACCCTGCTGATCGGCAGCTTCATGCAGCGCCACCCCGAAAGTCAGGTCAAGCTGCACGTGCAGAACACTGCCAATATCGTGCAGCAGGTCGCCCACTACGAAATTGATCTGGGTCTAATCGAAGGTGATTGCAGCCACCCGGACATCGAAGTGCAGAGTTGGGTCGAGGATGAGCTGGTGGTGTTTTGTGCGCCGCAGCATCCGTTGGCCAAACGCGGCAGTGCGACAATGGAAGAGCTGACCCATGAGGCATGGATTCTGCGCGAGCAGGGTTCCGGCACGCGGCTGACCTTCGACCAGGCCATGCGTCACCATCGCAGCGCGCTGAATATTCGCCTGGAGCTGGAACACACCGAAGCGATCAAGCGCGCAGTGGAATCAGGGCTGGGGATTGGCTGCATTTCGCGGCTGGCGCTGCGCGATGCCTTCCGGCGCGGCAGTCTGGTGCCGGTGGAGACGCCGGATCTGGACCTGGCCCGGCAGTTCTATTTCATCTGGCACAAACAGAAATACCAGACCTCGGCGATGCGCGAGTTTCTCGAGCTGTGTCGCGCTTTCACCGCCGGGGTGCAGCGCAGCGACGAGATCGTCTTGCCGACCATCGCTTAAAGCAGAATCACCGCCCACACCAGTCCGATCATGCTCAGCGCCACGAACTGCGCGGCGCTGCCCATGTCCTTGGCGTTCTTCGACAGCGGATGCAATTCCAGCGAGATGCGGTCAATGGCCGCTTCCACCGCCGAATTGAGCAGCTCGACAATCAGCGCCAGCAAGCAAACCGCGATCAACACCGCCTGCTCGACCCGGCTGACATTAAGGAAGAATGTCAGCGGAATCAGCACCACGTTGAGCAGCACCAATTGGCGGAATGCCGCTTCGCCAGTGAAGGCGGCGCGCAGGCCATCGAGCGAATAGCCGGACGCGTTGAGGATGCGTTTCAGGCCGGTCTGGCCCTTGAAAGGTGACATAAGGAAAAACCAGCCAAAAAGGAGTGGGGAAGCTAGATCAACGAAAGTCAAAAAAGCGTGAAACCGCCAGCCATCACTGGCTCGGAATTGACTCAAGTTGTTGCAGCAGTAAAGCCGCTTGCGTGCGAGTGCGCACGTTCAATTTGCGAAAGATCGCCGTGACGTGGGCCTTGATGGTCGCTTCCGACACGCTCAGCTCATAAGCGATCTGCTTGTTCAGCAGACCTTCGCAGACCATGGTCAGCACCCGGAACTGTTGCGGCGTCAGGCTGGCGAGGCCATCGCTGGCAGCTTTCGCCTCATCCGACACACTCACCGCTTCGAACGCTTGCGGCGGCCAGAACACGTCGCCATCGAGCACCTTGCGCACCGCTTCCTGAATCACGCTCAGATCGCTGGATTTGGGAATGAAGCCACTGGCGCCGAACTCGCGGGATTTGACCATCACCGAAGCTTCTTCCTGAGCCGAGACCATCACCACCGGAATCTGCGGATACTGCCCGCGCAGCAGCACCAGCCCGGAAAAACCATAGGCGCCGGGCATGTTCAGATCCAGCAGGACCAGATCCCAGTCAGCCTTTTCGGTCAGGCGCGCTTCCAGTTCGGCGATGCTCGCCACTTCCACCAGTCGCACGTCCGGGCCAAGGCCCAGCGTCACCGCTTGGTGCAGGGCGCTGCGAAACAGGGGGTGATCATCGGCAATCAGGATGTCGTATGTGGCCATTTTTCAAATGATCCTGTTTTTGATGGCAGACTCGGTAGATTCCGGTCTGGCCAAAGCAACTCGAGGCAGCGCTTGGAAGCGATATCCACAGGGGCACGTTCGACGCCAATCAACAGCAAACACGGCGTCTCAAACCTTGGCCGCACCCTAATCGGCGCCAAGCATGCCCAGCGCAGCCGGGGTGGTCAAGCAAGATGGCCAGCGCTGTCGACAGTATGGGCCACTATCGGGCCAACTCCGGCTGCGGCTTTCGTATATAGGGCAACAGCTCGGCGTGAGCGGGCGTTGATTCATTCATGTCCAGTTGCTGCTTGGCACCGAGGTAATGCTGGCTGAACACATCGAAATAGGCGTCCAGCGCCGAAGCGGCAGCGCTGTCACCGGCCAGCTCCAGGCACAACGCCGCGACTTCGGCAGTGCACAGGTGCTCGCTGCGGGTCGAACGGCGCAAGCGATAGCGCGAGAGTTTGTCGGGCAGCAGGCTGAGGATCGGCAAGCGGTCGAAATACGGACTCTTGCGAAAGATCTTGCGCGCCTCGGTCCAGGTCGCATCCAGCAGTATGAACAGCGGGCGCTTGCTGCTATCGACTGTCACCGTGTTGGTCACCCGCGACGGTTCGACATACTCACCCGGAAACACCAGATACGGCTGCCACTGCGGATCGTTGAGCAATGCAAGCATCCGCGGGTCGGGCTCGGTGCGTGACCAGATGAACGCATGGTTGTCGCGCACCACATCGGCAATCAGCCAGCCGGTGTTGCTTGGCTTGAACACTTCCTTGCCGGTCATGATCAGGCACACGCCGGAACGGGTGTCGACGCTTGGCCGCCACGCGCACAGGCAATGACTGATGATGACCCGGCAATCGCGGCAACGCTCGGAGCGAAAGCCGCGCGCCTGAATCGGCTTGATGCCTTCGTCCTCGCGCTGATCGCGCAGGCGGGCCACGGCGTTGGGGGCATGGATCATCGCAGGCAACACCGGCAGACAGGAAAACTCGACACGAACGACACTCGGCAGGGCAATAAAGGCCGGCAGTTTACCAGAGCGACGGCCGCAAGCCTGTACCGTCCAGACCGGCTCCCCTATAATTCGCCGCCACTGAACGCACCGCCCCGTGACGGGTCGAAGCACCAGTCACCGAATCAGGAGAGTTTCATGCTGCGCCTTATCGTTCCCACCGCTGCCATTCTGCTGGCGTCGTCCTTTACCGCTCAGGCTGCGTCCCTGAGTGAGCAGAATCTGAACCGAGAGCTGCGCAACGTCGCCGCCCAAAGCAGCGTCGGCACGCCACGGGCGATCAATGAAGACATTCTTGATCAAGGCTACACCGTCGAAGGCACGCAGCTGATCAACCATCTGAGCGTGCAGAAGAGCCACGCCGACAAGATGCGCGCCGATCCCAAGGCTGTGTATTTCCAGTTGGGCGCGTCGGTGTGCAACAACCCGTCGTACCGCAAGCTGATGGCCAAGGGCGCGATCATGCGCTACGACTTCACCGAAGTGAAAACCAACAAAGCGATCGGCTCGGCCAGCTATCAGGAATCCGATTGCCCGAAAGCCGCGCCAGCGAAGAAGAAGTAATCAGCGCGAAGCCTTGGCGCGCCGCTGTTCATCCTCGGCGCGCAGTTCCGCCACCAGCGCCTGCAGATAGCGCGAGCGACGTTCGCCGCCGGCCAATCGTCGGCAGCACTCTTCTTCGAGACTCAATTGATGCGTCTCGGCCGACTCCTGCAACATTCGATACAGCTTAGTATCGATCTCCAGAACCACTCTGACCATGCATCCCGCCTCCTTGCCACCCACGAATCCATGAATTTCCTAGCCTTGCGCAAGCGCAGGGTTGTCTTGCGACGTCTGTATTTGAGTAAATCAGAGTGATGGCCCTTTGCGACACGTTCAGACGAGCGGCGAGGTTTTGTTGCAACTCATTAAGCGGTTGCCAGGCAAAACGTTACAGCGCACTGTTCAAGTCAGCACGAATGCGTGCGAGGGTCTAGATTCAGAGTATTCCCGATCATTCGTTAACGGCAGAAATGGAACTGCCGGCCCCGTGTGTTTTGCAGTGCGGCCCCGGCGCTGGTTGTCAGGGCTAACCGCTCTGCGCAGAAGGAGACGTTGAATGCCTTATCAACCGAATGACCTCTTGAGCCGTCATTTTCAGGAAAGCGGCGACCTCATCAGCCAGGTCGAAGCCCAACTCAACCGTATTTCCACCAACAGCCCGAACATCCCCATCTACCGCGACATGATCCTGACCGTGCTGCGCATGGCTCAGGAAGACCACAACCGCTGGAACGCCAAGATCACCCTGCAAGCCCTGCGTGAACTGGAGCAGGCGTTCCGCGTGCTCGAACAATTCAAGGGCCGGCGCAAAGTCACCGTGTTCGGCTCGGCACGTACGCCAGTGGAACATCCGTTATACGCGATGGCCCGCGAACTCGGCGCAGCGCTGACGCGTGCGGACATGATGGTCATCACCGGCGCCGGCGGCGGCATCATGGCCGCCGCCCACGAAGGAGCCGGTCGAGATCACAGCTTGGGTTTCAACATCACCCTGCCCTTCGAACAACATGCCAACCCCACCGTCGACGGCACCGATAATCTGTTGCCATTCCACTTTTTCTTCACCCGAAAACTGTTCTTCGTCAAAGAGGCAGACGCGCTGGTACTGTGCCCGGGCGGGTTTGGCACCCTTGATGAAGCGCTGGAAGTGCTGACGCTGATTCAGACCGGCAAAAGCCCATTGGTGCCGGTGGTGTTGCTGGATGTTCCGGGCGGTACCTTCTGGCAAGGTGCGCTGGACTTCATCCGCAATCAGCTGGAAGGAAACCGCTATATCCTGCCGACCGATATGAAGTTGATGCGACTGGTTTACAGCGTTGAAGACGCGGTGGACGAGATCAATCAGTTCTATAGCAACTTCCACTCCAGCCGCTGGCTCAAGCGGCAGTTTGTGATTCGCATGAACCACAAGCTCAGCGACCAGGCACTGGCGCGGATGCAGGAGGAGTTTGCTGATCTGTGCCTGAGCGACCAGTTCCACCAACATGCCTACAGCGGCGAAGAACACGACGATGCGCAGTTCAGCCACCTGACGCGGCTGGCGTTTGCCTTCAATGGCCGTACCCATGGTCGTCTGAGGGAGTTGGTGGACTTCATCAACCTGCCGGAAAACCGGGCCGATTCAAAATCGCCCACAGCACAACACTCACGCGAACCTTTCAACGTGATTTGAAGGCAAAAAAGGCCCGCTATTTTCTATAAAATAGCGGGCCTTTTTTGTTGAATCGGTCTAATCGTCCATCCCTCGACCGCTGAACAAGCGATTGATCATCTCCATCGAGAACCCCCGATACGCCAGAAACCGGCCTTGCTTGGCCCGTTCTTTCGCATCGATCGGTAAATGTCCGGAAAACTTGCGTTGCCAAGTATCCTGAAGCTGCGCCTGCCAGTTGATACCGCTTTCGCGCAGGGCGATTTCGATATCGGTACGTTGCAAACCCCGCTGGCTGAGTTCCTCACGAATTCGCAGAGGGCCATAGCCGGAACGGGCTCGGTAGGAGACAAAGCTTTCAAGGTAACGGGCTTCGGAAAGCAGCCCCTCTTCCGTCAAACGGTCGAGGGCTGTTTCGATCAGCTCCGCCTCGGCGCCGCGCTGACGCAGCTTACGCGTCAACTCGACTCGACCATGCTCGCGACGTGCGAGCAGGTCCATGGCGGTTCGCCGCACCGCGACGAGGGTATCCAGTACGGCGGTGGTCATCGCTGGTATCAGAGATCAGCGTCGGCCAGGTCGTCTTCGGTCTCTTTGACCGCCGAGGCCTTGGAGTCCGCGATCACCGCTGGCGACAGCAGCTTGTCACGCAGCTGCTTCTCGAGCTTCGCGGCGATTTCCGGGTTGTCCGCCAGGAACTTGGCCGAGTTGGCCTTGCCCTGACCGATCTTGGTGCCTTCGTAGGCGTACCAGGCGCCGGACTTCTCGACAAAACCGTGCAGCACACCCAGGTCGATCATCTCGCCGTTGAGGTAAATGCCTTTGCCGTAAAGAATCTGGAACTCGGCCTGACGGAACGGCGAAGCCACCTTGTTCTTCACAACCTTGACGCGGGTTTCGCTGCCGACCACTTCGTCGCCTTCCTTCACCGCGCCGGTACGGCGGATGTCGAGACGAACCGAGGCGTAGAACTTCAGCGCGTTACCACCGGTGGTGGTTTCCGGGCTGCCGAACATCACGCCGATTTTCATACGGATCTGGTTGATGAAGATGACCAGGCAGTTGGCGTTCTTGATGTTACCGGTGATTTTACGCAGCGCCTGAGACATCAGACGTGCTTGCAGGCCGACGTGCATGTCGCCCATTTCACCTTCGATTTCAGCCTTCGGCACCAGTGCGGCCACGGAGTCGACGATGATCACGTCAACGGCGTTGGAGCGCACCAGCATGTCGGTGATTTCCAGGGCCTGTTCGCCGGTGTCCGGCTGGGAAACCAGCAGGTCGTCAACGTTGACGCCCAGCTTGCCGGCGTACTCTGGATCGAGTGCGTGTTCGGCGTCGACGAATGCGCAGGTCGCGCCGGCTTTCTGCGCCTGGGCGATCACGGACAAGGTCAGTGTGGTTTTACCGGAGGATTCAGGACCGTAGATTTCAACAATACGGCCTTTTGGCAGACCGCCGATGCCGAGTGCGATATCCAGACCCAGAGAGCCAGTAGAGATGGCCGGGATCGCCTGACGGTCCTGATCGCCCATACGCATTACGGCACCCTTGCCGAATTGACGTTCGATCTGACCCAGGGCCGCAGCCAAGGCTTTCTTCTTGTTGTCGTCCATTAAAGTCCTCACGTAATCAATAAGGCCTGACGGCCAACACCTGTATAAGTAGCCAGTATTATTCCACAGCGTTCGAAGATCGCCTACCCCTGATTTTCGATTTCTCGTGCCGCTAGTCGCACAAGCCCCTCTAGCGCGGCCTTCACCGTTTGTCGGCGGACCTCATCACGGTTGCCGGGGAAGTGCTGAACCTCACTGTAAACCTCATCGCCAACACCCCAGGCCAGCCATACCGTGCCCACTGGCTTATTCGGCGTGCCGCCGTCGGGGCCGGCAACACCGCTGACCGCCACGGCAAAATGCGCCAGGCTGTGCTGCTGCGCACCGCGCACCATGGCCTCGACCACTTCGCGACTGACCGCCCCTACCGTCTCGAACAAATCGCCCGGCACATCCAGCTGCCGGGTCTTCTGCCGATTGGAATACGTCACGTACCCCGCTTCAAACCAGGCCGAACTGCCCGGAATCCGCGTAATCGCTTCGGCAATCCCGCCACCTGTGCAGGACTCGGCGGTAGTGACATGGGCATTGAGCACTTGCAGACGTCGGCCCAGTTCTGCGGCCAGTTGGGTGGTCTCTTTCACGGCGAGCTCCGGATCGTGTGGAATGCCTTCACCGTACACGAGCCGGCCATGCTTTCAATACACAGAATCATTCAAGATGTTCGGGCGCCAGCGCTCTGACATAGGCCTGACAGGCCTGCAAGGCAATCAATCCACGGTCGCCGGTGTCGGTGATGGCGATAATTCGTTGAGCATGCGCCGGGTCAAGTCGGGCGCGTACGGCTGCAGAATCCACGCCGCCGGTGCCGGCGGCGGCTGGCAACGCACCGCCGTGGGCAACGTCGCCGGCGTCGAGAAGGACTGACAGCCGCACATCGGCAGTAGCAAGGCGATCGCGCAGGCGATCCTGATCACGTTGGGCATCGCTCAGCGCTCGGTAATGGATTTGTTCACTCGCCGCGAGCCGTTGCTCCAGCGCCAGGCGTTTATCCTGCTCGGCCTGTTGCGCGGTGGCGGCGGTCAGCGTCAGTTGATTGAGGGTTTCGGCGTTTAACCGCGCCTGCTCGGCCAATTGCCGCCCGTAGCGCCAGTCTTGAAACTGCCACGCCGCGGCGAAAGCCCCCGCCACCAGCAACAACAGGCCAATCACCCGCCAAGAGCCGGACATAGCACCGCCCTCGCCCGCGCCCAGATCTCGAGTCGATCCTGCAAGCCGTTCAACCCGCCGTTGATCCGCCGGGTGATGGTGTTGAACTGGTCCGCGTCGGCCAGCTCATTCAAGCCCTTCTGCGCCCAGAACCACGCCGCCGATTCGGCCGCCCACTGCGGTTGTTCGAGCAATTCGGGCAATGCCAACAGACGCTCATCGCCAAACAACCCGAGGCTGCATTGGCGATAGTTGGCGCGACCGGTGATTTGGATGAGCCCACGCCCCCGGTACTTTTGCCCGTCGCCATCCGCCTCGGGCGTATTGCCCAGACGCAGCGCCAGCGTGCCGGTGTCGTATTTGCTCAGGTACTGGTTGTTGCCCAGTTCGCGCACGTAACGCAATTGGCCGGACTCGTGACCGACCTGTGCCAGAAACGCAGCGATGCGCTTGGGCGTATCGATGCGCTGCCTGGCCATGGCAGCGTTGAGTGGCGAAACAAAAACGCCCGCTTGGGAGCGGGCGTTGGGCATGATGTCGGTAAGGTGTTTTTCAGTTAATTGCATGATGCTTGATCCTCCCTGGATGTTGTCCCGATTGAATCACGACTGGCGGCTGATGCTTGCCAGCCATTTATTTGCCAGAGTTTTCAGGGGGCCGGTCGCACCAGTTTCCGCGAGTCCCCCATCCGCCGGTAGCACCTGCCCGCCCGAGAGCTGCCACTGCTGGAACTCTAGCCAGTCGCGATTATTGGAGTCCTGTGGAATAAATGCACAATCAGACAGGCGCAACACGCCGCAAGCACTTAGTTGATAAGCCATGAGTGTCGCTCCTAGATTTCAGCGTCCGCTGTCCATTCCAGTTGCAAAGTCTGCCCCGGTGCGCTGCCGACTGGCGTGACAGTAGCAAAAGAAATACTACGATCCGTTACGCCTTGAAGTAGCGTGCCGGTGCAAGCTTTGCTGATCGTTTGATTCCAGACCTGGTTACTGCTGTCCGCCGGGCTATAGGCAGTGACTGTAGGTTGAACCCTTTTCTGAACCAGAAAGCCGATCGTCATCCCGTATTGGCCGGTATTTCCTGCCGGAACCTGAGTAAACGTCGAGATACAGGTATTGGTGCCATTATTGGCTTTGACCGGCAACCCGGAAGCAAATGACTTTTCATAATAGCGCTGACATAACGCCAGCTCCTGCGCTAAGGGACGAAGTTCAAAGGGCGTGGATACAGGCCCCTCCTCCAATTGGACCTGTGTCAGATCGACCGTTTGCAGCACGTTGAGAGGCAGATCGAACGCCAATGTCAGACAGTCGCCGCTGCCTTGCATTTTCCCCGCAATGGCAGGCACCTGAAACGTTGCGGTGTAGCGCGTCCACACTGTGTTCAGTTGAAACGTATCAATCAATTTCCCAACGGCTGCCGATCCACCCACACCGAATTGCTGCGCAATTGTTATTTGCAAAGGCCGTACGGCATCGGATCGAGCCCAAAACGTCAGCGTTGCGGTTTTTCCGGCGAGCGTTCTGACCGACTCTATATTCTGGGAAATTTTGTGAACGGTAGCTCCCGCCCCTGCGGACGTTTGCTGCCAGCGCAGGAAACAGGCCGGCTCATCAGAGACCTCGCCTTGCCCGAGAGCAAAATTTTGCCGTGTGATGCTCACTCCGGCGTTTCCGTTCCAGTCACAACGGAAACGATCAGCCACGTACCCGCCGACATTTGGCGCCTGATTGCTCGCACCACGCTGCCAGATTCGGAAATCGCCATTGATCAACAGATTCTTGCGATAGACCTGCACCGGAAACGCTTGCAGCGGATCAGGTCTGGACAACTGTCGAATGGCCTGGGCCAACTGATCAGTCTGCTGTTCGTCCGGACTCAACCCCGCTGCGGTAATCGCGCTGAGTATTTCCTGCGTGACACCGTTGCCCCAGCTCGCTGGAATCAGCGATCCGGGCGTACCGGCGATGGCATCCTCATCGACAAACTTGCCGTTGACCAGACCAGCGCCGGGAGTGCTTTTGGGGTAATCCATGTTGGTTTTTCCTTGTTGATTCTACATGCACAGGGCTTACCTAGAGCACTACGCTTAGCCGTTTCCCCGCAGCAAACCTTCCAGCCAATCGGGCTCTACTGGGCGCGAGCGTGCGTTCGGAAAATCTGCATTCTCAGGCCAATCGCGCAATGCCTGCCGATACGCCAGCAGTTGTTTGAATTCGTCAGCTCGCAGGGTCGCGCCAGCGCCGACTTCCAGCTCTTCGGCATCGCGAAACACCAGCCATTGAGTGTCCTGCAACACTTGGTTGCGCCAAGAGCGTTCGCGGATGGCAAGAGCCATCGGAGATACCAGCGGATCGCTCAACACAGGCTGGCCCGACGGACTGGCACTGATGACTTTGCCGGCTGCCTGCCCGGCAAACAGTTCCGCGAATTGCGCCTGGGTTATTTCCACGGCCCCTTTGGGCGGCTCGGAAAGCTGGTTCTGGATTCGATCAAAACCCAGACTTTGTGCGTAAAAATAAATAGTCATGGTCAGTACCCCCAGACCAGAATGCGGCCCGAGATTCCCAAAGACGGTTTTATACCGCTGGGGTCAATGTTTCTCACCCGCGCCAGAGCTACCGTCGTAGTCGATGCCCCGAGATCGAGCGCCCATACAGTCGCATTGCTCGCCGACCAGCCGGCAGGATTGGCCTCATTGGCGATGCCTCCAAGAATGGCGGCGGGAAATCTCATGGGCAGTGACAACGACATATTGCCGGCTGCGTCGGATGCTCCGACGACCCATTGCAGGATCAAACCACTGGGCAATCTTTGATAACCCGGAGAGTTGATCTGGGCAGCAAAAGAGGATGAGTACTTAAGACTGGCGGAGCCATAAACCACCCACATTCCAGACTCTTTGACGAAGTTTGCACTCTCACCATTGTTCATAACGATCGACGTCAGATAACCCCCTTGGGGGCTGATCTGTGCGCCGGTTTTACTGGCCACGGTGACGGGTGCGTTGTTACGGCAGTGCAGACTGATCGTGGCGCCGCTCGGCACCGTGGGTGCTGCTGCATCCGGAAGCGTCACTGTATAAGTTGCATTGCCGCCCATACCGATCGAGCAACCAATATCGGCGAGGGTCAACTGTGCGGCAGCGGTTATCCCTCGAGCACTGGCGTAACTGCCCAGCGCCCGCTGCACAAACTCCGACGTTGCTGCCGAGCGTCCGCCATCAAATTGCGGAGCGGTGATGAACAGCGCCGGACTGCGTAGCGCAGCCAACAATTGATTGTTCGATGCCTCGTTCGGCGCCATCCCGGCCGCCTGAACAACGTTGAGAATTTCTTGCGTGACGCTGTTGCCCCATGTCGCCGGAATCAGCGAACCGGGTTTTCCGGCAATCGGGTCTTCATCGACAAACTGGCCGTTGACCAGACCGACACTGGGTACACTTTTCGGGTAGTCCAATGTTCTTCTCCTTGAACGAATTCTTGTGTTGTGCAGGTCTCAGCCAATGGCACTGGCCAGCCATAAGGGTGTTGCCGGCCGAGAATCTGCTGCCGGAAAAAGCAGCGAGTCAGGCCAGTCGCGCAATGCCTGTCGATACTCGAGCAGTTCCAGATATTGCGTGGGCTTGAGCGATGTGCCGCGTCCCAGATCCTGTTCATCGCGATGCCGCGTGACTAACCATTCGGTCTTGGCGAGAGAGGCTTCGCGCCAGGCACGTGAGGCCGTCCCAGATTCCTCTTTTGTAACAATGGGAACCTGGGTCACCACACGGCTCTGCTTTACAGGCAGTGGTTCGGCGACTATGGGAAGCTCGCCGATAGGCGCACCGATCTCGACCTCTTGACCCTCCGGCACGCGAACCATCGTCTCGACGAAGGATGGAGCAAACAGCTCGCAGATGGCGTACTCACCGGCGTCGATCCGTTCGACGACCACGCCGTTCTCGACCCGTGCATAAATGGCCATTATTCGTACTCCCAGATTTCACAGAAGGCGTTGCCGCCGGCGCCGCTGAGTACGGCAGCCGAAGCGTTGGTCGAACAGGAGCCGCTGCCGCCGGAACCGCGTCCGCCGGTGATGCCAATCCCGTTGACCCCCACTCGGGTACCACCGCCGTCATACGGGCTGGCACCGCCCGCACCCGAGAGGACGCCCCAATTGGCGTTGTACATTGCGTATTCGCCGGGTGCGCCCCGAGCATTGGCAAGATTGCCGCCTGTGACGGCTTGCCCTCCTGCACCGCCCTGAACGAAACCAACTGTTGTGGCTGTTACGGCGACGGTAAGGACCTGCCCGCCTCCACCGCCCGCAGCGCTCATGTAGGTGCCGAACGAAGCACCTCCGCCGGCCAGCCCCATCACATTACTCGCAGCGCCACCGCCACCCAGCGTAACGGGCACGCCTGCAAGTATTTCCGGGGTCACGTCGTACAGGCTTTGAGCAAAGGCCCCAGAGCCTCCGCCACCACCAATACCCTGATAACCGGCGGCAACGGGCGAACACCCACCACCGCTCCCCCCCGCGCCGACCAGCCGCACATGGATCCTCTTGGCTTTGGGGTTTGGCTTGTAAAGCGTAATCCCGACTTTCTCGAACTGCCTGACCGCCAGCAGCCGCCCCACCGCATCGGTGATGCCGTAACCGGCCAATGTGGTCGGGGTATTTTTCAGTTTGGTGAAATCGACCAGTGCACCGATCGCACTGGCGAGTTGATCCGTTTTGGCCTCATCGGGTATCAACCCGGCCGCCTTGATCACGTTGAGAATCTCTTGTGTAACGCTGTTGCCCCACACCGCCGGAATCAACGAGCCCGGCGTCCCCGCTACCGGGTTTTCATCGACGAAACGGCCGTCGACCAGGCCGACGCTGGGGACGCTTTTTGGATAGTCCATATGTTGTTCGTTCCTGTGAAATGACAAATGAGCCGTGCCTGCGCACTGGCAGACACAGGTCTGTTTCGGAAAATAAAAAGCCCACATCGAAGTGGGCTTGGGTGAAGCGGGACGAAAAATATCGCTTAGCTGGGTAGACCGCTGGCAAGTTCGCCAATGGCAATCAAGGCTTCATCGGCCGCGCTGCGCGCCAGGTCGATCTTGCCCTTGCCCGCCTGTGCGCGAATCTGCGCCTTGGCCTTCAGGCGCAAAGTGCGCAGCGTGAGCAAATGCTCAGTCAACTGCTCTGCCTTACTCAGAATCTGCTCCGCCGCCTGTTTGGCCGTGCGGCCTTTCGCAACCCACGCGGCGACTGAAAGCGGCACTTCCTTTTTCGGGTATCCGGCATCGCTGAAAGCCTGAGCGTCTGCGGCTGCCTGTGCGTACTGCATGGCCTTGAGTGGATCACCAGCCAGTGCGTTGCGAGCGTTGTCGGCGGCGGCGTCGACTTTGGCGCAAAGGCGTTCGGCTTCCTGCAGATCCAGTGCAATCTGCCTATCTGCATTGAAAACCCAGTTCTGCCCATCCCACTCGTGCGCAGCCGACGGTTGCGGCAGGCGCAACTCACCGTCGCACTGATGAAGCTCCTGAATAACGATCATCGAATAAGCTCCCACGAGAATTGCACGTTCACCGCGTCGGAAAAGTTGATGGCAATGCCCACACTGTAATCAGTGATTGGATGGGTTTTGATGCCCATGCTCAGCAATAGCTCATCGCTGTCGGCATTCGATTGGCCCAGGTTGTGTTCGGCCTGATAGCACTGCCACAGTGAGCGCAAATTGGCGTGGTCGAAGCTGGCCGCCAACGTCGAAACCGTGACGTCATTGACGATGTTGTTGGTGAACAGTACGCACGGTGAAACCGTTGCCGGGTTCCACCCTCCCGGGTTGTTCGAACTGCCTGTCAGGATCGGCGACAGGAAGCAGTAGTTGCCCCCTGCCCACCCGGTGGACGGAAAGGCGACTGAGGTGACCGCCGTGGACGATGGCGTTGGGTTACCGGCGACTAGTCGTGCCGCACGCGCGTGGGGGTCGAGCGGTAAAAATATCGCCCCTGTGCCATTCACCGTTTGCGTCCAGGTCAAACGAGCGCGGTTGTAAATAGTCCGCACAACCGGCACCGAGCCGGGTGCTCCGGTTATCACCCACGCCAGACACATATCCAGTGGCGTGGACTGAAAACCGCCGCCGGCAGCGCCGTTGACGGTCCCTTTGAGTGAGTCAGGCACGACGTCATGAATGCCACCGCGTTGGGTGTAGAACGTGAGTACCCCAGCGATAACTTGCGCTCGCAGAAAGTAATGGCTGCTGGGCAGCAGGTCCGCACTGCTCCACGCCGTCGTCACAAAGGTGCGCGCACGCCCGAGTTGGCCGGCCACTACTTCCTGGCCGAGACTGATAAAGGTTCCCGCTGCGATCGAAACCCGGCCGCCACTGGTTGAGGCCGCAGCCGGACTGACCGGCAGACGTGCATCGGCGGTGGCAACTGTAGGTAAAGGCAAAGCAGCCAACGGCAGCGCCAGATCCTGGTTCCAGCCCTTGGCCGTCACCGATTGGATCGCTTGCAACAACTGATCGTATTTCTTCTCATCCGGTGTCAGGTCCGCCGCCTTGATCACGTTAAGAATTTCCTGCGTAACCCCGTTCCCCCAATCCGCCGGGATCAACGATCCCGGCGTCCCCGTCATGGGGTTTTCATCAACAAACTTGCCGTTCACCAGCCCGGCACTGGGCACACTCTTCGGATAATCCATCCCTCATCCCTCCCTAGTCATAATTGATATGCACCTTGGTATGCGCCGGCGCGCTGCGGTGGATCAGGCATTCCAGCGCCGAGCCCGGGTTTACGCCGAAGCGCTCCCCCCAATAGCTCGCGCCGTAACGCCGGCCGAGCAGCAAGCGCCCGCCGGTATTGAGCGTCCACATGAACTGTGCTTCCCAGGTGCCCCAATGCGCCGAGCCGAAACGGGCGCGGCCCATGCGTGGGGCTTCGTGTTCGGTGATGCTGGCGTTGGGGTAACCCTGGCTTTTGGCGATGTCGAGGTAATAGCCGACAGCCTGGCTGCCGACCGCGAGCAGGCGGCGGCGTACGGCGAGGCGGCGGTCGTCGAACAGTGGCGTGGTGCCCAGGCACGGGTCGGGCAATTGCATGACGCGTTCCCAGTCCGGCACCAGTTCGCTGACGCCGGCCGGGTCCATTTCGTTGAGCAGGTCGGCGGCGCGCGCATCCAGACGAGCGAGTTCGACGGCGACGCCTTGCAACACTTCTTCGAGTTCCGGCACGCGTTCCGGATCCCATGCCGGGCCACTGGGCAGCAAGGCGCGCAACTGCGCCTGGTATTGCGCGGCGGTTCTTATGCCCCCCATACGCAGCCTCCGAAGGTCAGCAGTTCGCTCTGCCCGGCCGGCACGTCAGCGGCTGGAGCAGTGAGCGTGTAATCGTATTCGCCGCCGGCGCTGCTGATCGCTTCGCGGATATGGCTGATCAGCAACGGCACGCCGAGGTCAGCCTCGCGGTTGTGCAGATCGCGCAACTGCGCTTCGACGGCGGCGCGCACCGCGGTGGTGTCCGGATTGACGCTCTTGAAGCGATACACCACCGGCACCTGAACCGGTCGCTGCACGTGCACTTCCGCGGTCACCGGACGCAGCGGTTCGATGTACTCCTGAACCTCCGCCAACTGTTCATCGTTCGGCACCGGTTGCGGATCATCGTCGCGCATGATGAACACGGTTACGGTGCCCGGGCCGAGCAAGCCACCACGGCACCACGCCCGCGTCACGCCCGGCACTTCCAATGCCCAGGTTTCGTAGTCGCTGGCCGCGCCACCGTGGGGAATCACGCGGTAGGAACGGATGACCCGCGAGCGCAGCGATTCGAGGCTTTCCCGCGCCACACCGCCGCTCAGGCCCGGCGCCAGTACCGTAAAGCTGTTGCCGACAATCCCGGCAATCGGCTGCACCGGGGTCAGCGTCAGACCGGCGTCAGCGTTGCCGAGGCTGCCGGCCTCCAACGCGGCAATTGTGGTGTTGTTGCTGCCATTGACCGTGGTGCGCACGGCGGTGACTTTGTAGGTGCGGCCATCGTTCGCTTGCAGCAGCGTGTCGACGTCGAGCACCGCGCCGGCAGTGGCGGTAAAACTGACGCTGCCGGTAGCCACTTGCGCAGCTTTGCGCGGCTGATTCAGGCGCAGCGCGGCGATGCGTTCCAGGGTTGACTCATCGGCTTTGTCGGGCAGGATCTGCTCGGCAATCCAGTCGAGATAACCGTACAGACCATAAGCGGCGCCGCCGAGGGTGCGGGCGAGCACTTGCGCATCGGACTGGCGCAGCGAATCGCCGGCCAGGTCGCTTTGGGTGCGCTTGATCAGCACCGGCAGCGAAGGGGTTTCAAACGGCATAGATCACCTGCCAACTGTTATCGGGGTTGATGTCCAGACGTTCACCGTCGGCCAGGGTCAGGACCGTGCGCAGGTTCAGGCGCTGGGCGTCGAGGCGTTCGCTGAGGATGTCGATGGCGCTGCAGTGGCCGTCGTCGAGCAGCCATTGCAGGGCTTCGCGGGCATAAAATTCGGCGTCCATTTGCGTTTGTCGGGTCAGCTTGACCCGGCGCAGCAGCCATAGCCGCGAGCCGATGCGATCGTCGGCAACCGTGGGAAAACTGTCGCCCCACCAGCCGAAGCGTTCTTCGTCATCGAGGGCGTCGTCATCAGCGGCGCGACGCCAGGTGAACAGGCTGATCAGCACCGCGCGGGTCAGTGCGGCGTGGAGGTTCTGGCTGATGAACATCACTGGCCTCCTGCCGGCGCGCCGGTCTGACCGTTACCGGCCTGCACGCCAACATGCACGTGTTTGATCTGGCTGATGCCGCCGGCCAGTTGATCACCGGTGGAGACGATCTTGCCGGTCTGGTTGATCACCGGCGTGTCGAAGTTCACCGCGCTACTGGCGCGGATGTTCAGCGTGGCGGTTTCGATGTCGATGATCCGTCCGCGCTTGAAATGAATTTTGTCGCCCTCGTCGGTGTAGATCGCCACTTCACCGGCAGCGAGTGCTTGCAGGCGATAGCGGCGGTCGGCGATGACCAGGGCGATGGCATGGGAACGGTCGCCGCCGATGAAGGTGACGACCCCTTCGGCTCCCGCCAGCGGATGGCTGGTGAAACCGTAGGGTTCGAAGTGTTCGAGGTCGTCGTTGATTTCACCGGCGGTGAGGCGCATTTGCAGCGATTGCAGCTTGGTTGCCGAATTGGCGAGCACGACAGTGCCGCGCGCCAGCAGGCGTGTCAGTAGGCTCATGGGGTGTCCTTGAAAAGAGTCGCCCGAATGGGATCAGTGTGGGAGCGAGCCTGCTCGCGAACGCGGCGGGTCAGGCGCTGTGATGTTGAGGCTGGCGACGCTTTCGCGAGCAGGCTCGCTCCCACAGGGTTCGGGGTCAGGCTCAGGTTTTTTTCGGGGGAGTCGGATCAGGATCAAAGGTATGCGGCGGCGCCACTTGCAAGGTGGTCACCGATCCCTGCGCCGACAGCGAATAAGTGACCTTGGAAATCAGCATGTCACCATCGAAATCGAGCACCGGATCCTTGACCTTGACCAGCGTGTTATGGCGCCACAAATCGCCATTGCTTTGCCGCCAGCCCTGCACCTGATAGGTGGTGGTCTGCGCGCGGCCCATGCGGGTCGCGCTTTCCCATAGAGCACGCTGCTGCGCCAACTCAAAGGTCAGTTGCGTGCCTTCATTGATCACCGTGGTGCGTCGACGTTTGAAACTCAGGTCAGCCGCGGTCGACTCGACTTCGCTGACCGCCGCGCCGCTTTTTGCGTCCGAGCCTTTTTGCTGGCCGATCACCCGGTACTCGGAGAACACCTGGCTGAAATCCATTGGCGCACTGGCCGACAGGATATTCTTGCCCAGCTCCAGCGCATCGCTGGCGCGGCCACCGCTGCCGGGTTTGGCCAGCACCAACTGGCCCAGCTCGTTGTCGGTGGAAAACACCCGCAGCAGCGAGAGCAATCGGTCGATCGACTGGAATGCCGTTTCACCCGGCACGATGGTGTGTTTGGTCAGGCGTGTGGTTTCGCTGATCTCGTTGACCACTGACAGCCCATATTCGCTCGCCAGATCGCGGACGATAGTCAGCAAGGGTTGTTGCTGCCATTGGCTGGGCAGGTTGCGAGCGGCGCAATCGACCAGATCCTGGGTCTTGGAACTGCCTTCGATGGTCAGGCTGATCTGCCGTCCGTCATAGCGGATCGGTGCTTTGAACACGTAACCGGTGAGCACCAGGTCCTTGCCGATTTTTACCTCGCAGGGGTCGCCGGGTTTGATCCTTTGGTCTACGGCCTCCCCTGGCCATTGCCAGGTGATGTCGAGTTTGAAAGTGCGGAACTGACGCTCCAGATCAGCGGTGATTTCGACGCTTTTCCAGCCGCCGTATTCCATATTGTTGACCGTCAGCGTGACGTGGTTATCCAACTCGTCCATGGTTCACTCCCTGGAGACTTTCACATCGCTTTGCGGGAGGTACAACGGATTGGTCACGCCGTTGCGCTGCACGACTTCGGTGACTCGCGTGGCGTCGCCAAACTGTTTGTACGCTATGACCAGTGCCGGAAGGCTTTCCTGAAAGGTTTTGCTGACCAGTCGCACGCCCGAGGATGCCACGGCCTTGAGGTGCGCAACCAAGGCATCCTGCACGTCACTGATGGCTTGATAGTGCTCAGGATCGGCCTTGTTTTTCGCCCCTTGCAGCGCCTCGACCAAATCCTTTTGCAGCGCCTGCAAATCATCCGTGGCCGGGACTTCCGGGCGGGTGACTTGCTGATGAGCTTGCTGAGCAACGGTGGGCGTCGACGGCAGTTGCATCGCTCGGGTGGCCACTGGCATCGACGCGACCCACTGCGCCACTTTGACGATCAGCGTGTCCTGCACCAGATCGGCCATCGCCTGCGCGGCGGCATTGGTGTCCTTGCCCGTGGTGATCTTCGGCGCATCGGCCTTGCGAATCGCTTCGAGTTGCTGCGACACGTCAGCAATCACGCCACGGTAGCCTTCCTTGGCGAACGCTTTCAGCTCCTTGATATCGCCGAGCAAACCCTTGAATTCCGCCGCCACTTCCTTGGGCAGTTCCTTCACGGCTTTGACCAGTTCAGTGATCTGGCGGTACTGCTCGATCAAAGGTTTCAGTTGCTCTTTGATCACGTCATAGACGCCGGTAAGGCTGTTGCGCAGGTTGGTGATGCCGATCCGCGCAGCCTTGATCAGCGTCATCGCTTGTTCGAAACGCGCCACCGCCGAACCCAGCAGAGTGTCGGCTTTGGCCAGCAGCACTTTCTGCGTGCTGACCGTGGCGGTCGGAAACGGCAGGGGTTGGTCGGGATAGAACTTCAAGGCGAACGTCACCAACCCACCGTCCTGGCGGGTGTGGGTCATGTCGCATTCGCCGACCTTGACTTGCAGGCGTCCGAGCCACGGATGCACCAGTTCGCCACGGCCCTGCTCCAGCGCCTTGAGCAACTTGTCGCGCTGCTCGAGGCAATCGGGGCCGATGATGAACGCGGTCAGATCGTGGGTCTTGGCCTGCTGGCCGAGGTCCTCGAAATACGGCAGGTCGCGTTGCGGGTATTCATGCAACTGCCCTTTGCGCCCGACCGGGGTTTTCGCCTGGTCGATCCAGAAACCGACACCGCGAAAGGATGCCGGCAATAAACGATCACGCCAGTTCATTGGGAACCTCCCATCGACAGTGAGCGATAGCCGATGCGTGAAGACACGGCCAGGCCAGGTTGATTGGTTTGCGGTTGTTCGGTGCGCAGGCCTGCCGGCGCATTTTCGAAGCGCACGGTCAGCCCGCCTTGGAGCTGCGTACGGTTGTTGGCGGCGCTCTGCTGGATCAGCGCGCTGGAGGTTTGTGGCAACGAACCGCTTTGCAGTGTGCCGTTGCCAGCAGGCGCCGGACTGGCAGCGAAGAACGCCGGCGCCAGTTCGCCTTTGCCTTCGGCATTGGTTTGGCGTTGTGCTTCAGTGAGAGTTTCAACCTTGCCGGTGACCTTGGCGATCAGTCCGGCGAAGCCACCGTCGAACAACTCCTTGATCGGCGCGATGACGGTTTGCAGCTTTTGCCACAACTCGCCGAACCACTCGGTGATCGGCCCCCAACTCTCGATGATCTGATCCAGCGGTTTCCATTCGAACAGGCTGTGCAGAAAGTCCACGACCGGCGCGGACAGCGCCAACACAACGCCCCAGAGCGCCGAAAAGACCTCACTGATCGGCTGCCAATACTGGGCAATCTGCTCCAGCGGTGACCACTCGAACAGACTGGTGAAAAAGCCTCTGACCCGCTGCACAGACGTTTGCAGCGCCATCCAGATCGGTTCGAAGAACCCGACAATCCCACCCCAGCCGCTGGTGAGCATTTCCATCGGGAAAAAATCGAACAGCGTGCGCAGGATATCCCGGGTGCTTTGTACGGCCGATTGCAGCGTGGTGAACATCGGTTCGAAGAACTTCACGACACCACCCCACGCATCGGTAATCATCTGCATCGGCGAGAAATCGAACAGGTTTCTGAGAAACGCCATCACCGGCACACTCAAGGCCTTGAGCAATTCCCAGATCGCCGAGAATAAACCGGTCAGCGGCCCCCAGTTTTCAATGATCATCCCCGCAGGCGACCACGCGAAAACCGACTTGAAGAAGTCGATCACTGGCGCCGTCACGGCCATGACCTTGTCCCAGATAGCCGAGAAAAATCCGGTGACCGGTTCCCACAACGCCGCCAGTGCCGCCAGCGGTCGCCAGTCAAGTACCGAGCGCAACGTCGCCATTGCACTCGCACCGATGTTTTTCACGCCTTCCCACATCCCTGTGAAAAACGCGCTGATCGGTGTCCAGTTGGCCACGATCAAACCGGCCGCCACGGCAATGCCCATGGCGATCAGCATGATCGGGTTGGTCTTGAGCACCATGCTCATGACGTCCATCACCTGGGTCATACCGGTGACCGCGGTTTGCATGGCGGAGAAGGCAATTGCCCCCGCCGCCAGGCCTTCAACCAGTTTCGGGTTGTCGGCGAGCAGGCTGCCGACCTGCGTCAGCATCGGCTCCAGTCCGACCACCAAGGCCCCCACCGCCGGCACCAGCGCAGCGTCCACCGCCGCCGAAACCTTCTGCATCGACGCACTGAACACGTTCATGTTCTGCGTGGCAGTAGTCGGCGTGGCGGGCAGATCGACGGTTTTCGCCGTGTCGCTGACTTCGCTCAATTTGCCCTGGAACGCTGCGGCCGATTTGATGCCGTCTACAAACGGCGTGATCACGCTGCCGCCGTTGAACAGACCACTGATGTCCAGTTTGCCGAGGCCGGTCTGCTCGAGATTGTTTTTAAAACTCTCAACCTTCATGCGCAGGGCGCCCAGTTTGGGCGAGAGTTCATCGATGCCGGTGATCAGCACCGGTTTCGGGGTTTTCTTCTCTTCGTCTGCCATCACTGCACCTGCTGCATCGCATTGATCCGTTGCGCGTGCTCCAGCGATTCGCGAAGCACATCCAGTGGCCTGGCCATCATCTGTTCGGGGTCAACCTTCCAGAACCAGGCCAGGTCATAGGCGACGGCGATCAGGTCGGTGATGGCGCCGACGCCGCACTCATGAAAAAACTCGCGACGGCCCAGCTCAGCGCATTGAGGTCAGCCAGATCGAGCTGGTTGACCGACGACGGCGGGATGCCGGCGCACACGGCGATGTATTTGGCCGCCACGTCCATGTCGAGGCTGACTTCTTCGCTCTTGTCGATCTTGTACGGCAGCGCCTTGATCGCTCGCACTTCCTGCACCGTCGGACGGCGCAGAACGAGTTCGGTCAGAGGCTCGCCGTGGGCTTCGATTGCTACTTGAAGCTTCACGGCGGCGCTCATTGCCAGGTCCCCTTGATGCCTTCGAATTTCAGTTCGATGGTGGCGTCGTCGCCCTTGGAGACTGGCTCCTCGACCAGATAGGCGCCGGCCAGCACGTAGACTTTGCCGTTGCTGAACTCGCAGGTGACCGTGATATCGGTGCCTTCGATCAGCTTCTTCAGCGGGAAGTCGGCGGTGTGCAGCGCGGTCACTTTGAACGACGGTGCGATGTCGGTTTCCTTGTAGAAACCGGGCACGACGGTTTCACGTTTGACGGCCATCAGCGGGGCTTCGCAGCCGCCATTGATGGTCAGTTGTGCGCCGTCGACCTTGACGTAGCAGGTGCCTGCAATCAGTTGACCCATGGTGTTTCTCCCTTCAAAAAAAAAGCCCACGCGAGGTGGGCTGAATGCTTAGCGCCGACTGCGCGGATCAGGCCGCGTCGTCGTACTGCAGACGGAACTGGTTGAGCAGTGCGAACACGCGCAGACCGTTGATGTAATCCGGCGGGAACAGCACGTTCACGCGGCTCGGGTCCTGCACGTCGCGCTCGACAATCAGGTGCTCGGCGAACAGCTCGGCGTTCTCCACATGGCCTTCGAGTTCGAGCTTGGCGTACTGCGCGATCAGCTCGCCGCGAATGGTCGCAGGCGTGACGATCGGCTGACCGGCGCCGAAACGGGTACCGTCGGAGGCCAGTTTGTGGCGGCCGTATTTGCTGGTGATCACGCTTTGCAGACGACGCACGATGAACGCCGACTGGTGCATGGTTTCGCTGTCCAGATAGGAGTTGTCGGCCTGGCCGTAGGCGTTCTTCTGGTAGGTGGTGATCGAGCGCTGGATGCGCACGTAACCGCCTTCGTAGTAAGCGGTGGCGATGCCGTAGTTGAGCAGCGACTGACGCTCGGTCAGGGTGAAACGCTCGCTCGCCGGCGCCGGATCGACGCCCGGCAGGCTGCCGCTTTGCGTCGGACGGCTGGCATCGGCGGAGATGAACACCGCCGTGCGCGCAGCCAGCGCGGCGGCCTGCACCCAGAACGGTTGCGGTACGCCCGGCTCCAGCGCCTGAATGGTCATGTGCTGATCGTTGCGGGCCTGGCCTGCGGCGACCAGAGTGCCAACGGTGCCGCGCTTGGCGCTGTAGACGTGACCGAACAGTTGCTTGGCCCACGACCAGCGACCGGTGCTGTCATCCATGACCGCTTGCCAGGTATTGAGGGTCGCCAGATCGGACCACGGCAAGGCGATGAATTCGAATGGCTCATCGCCTAGAGCCGCGACGGCGGCGATCTGATCCGGCACACCGGCGCCGCCGGTCATGGCGGTGATTGCGCTGGTCAGGCCAGCCGGGGTTTCTTCGCCGTTGCTCTTGCCCAGGCGATTGAATTGCAGGCTGATGTCGTTACCGCTGTCGCCGGTCCATTTGGCGTTCAGGGTGACCACACCTTCAGCAGCCGCAGCGCTGACCGGCAGGTCGGCAGTGGCGTTGATTTTCTGCGCCAGTGCAGTGGCCGCTTGCGCGGCGGTGGCGCCATTGACCACGGTGGCCTGCACACGCACGCCGCCGACGTATAGATTGAGCATGCCCGCCTGAGTTGCGGTGCCGGTCAGTGTCAGCACACCTTTGGCGATAGCGCCTTCGGTGTTGTGCAGCGGCAGGCACCAGATCTCGCCGATCGGGTCAGCCTTGCGGAAAGTCTCGTACATCGAGGCGAGCATCGAGCCCTGGCCGCCGATGCTTTTCGCCAGCGCCACGCTGGAAACCAGCACCAGCTTGCCGACTTCAGTCGGGGCAATATTGTCGTTGACCTGGGCGACGATCAAACGGCGCATGGCCGAAGTCGCGCTGTTGGCGGCCGAGTTGTCCATTTCGGCATAGAACAGCGGCACACGAATGTCCGCCGGGATGTTGCTGAATCCGATCGCCATCATTTGGCTCCCTGTGGTTTAGCCGCTTTTGCGGTTTTGAGTGTGATATCCCCGTCGGCCAGACGCCGGCGCCACCAGGCGCTGTCCAGCACGTCACGGCCGGCAGCCGGCAACAGGTCGCCCGCCTCCGGGTCAGGTACGACACGGCCAGCGGCCGGCACTACGGTGATGCGGTTGCTCATGGGGTTACGTCTCCTGAGAAAGTCATTTCCACCCGGCCATCCGGGCCCGGGCGTTGCAGGTTGGGGTCAGCCGGATCGATCGCATCGACCCGCACCGTCATCCCGGTAAAGGACGACAAAGCGTCCAGTTCGCGCTCGTGCCAACTCTCCGCAGGCTGACTCGGCAGATTGCGGCCGAGCTGGAACTCGGCATAAAAACGCAGCCGATAGAACACGCGGCTGCTGTTGGTCGAGACCATCTCGCCGCCGTCGTAGGCGATGGCGCTGTAGGTGGCATCAGGTTTGAAACCGACCAGCGCGCGCCACAGTTCGGCGCGCAGGTCGTGCAACAGATCCAGCGCTTTTGTAGCGTCGGTAGCGTCAAGGGCCAGGACGATTTCGAAGCGATCGCGGATTGGTTGGGTGGTGAGGTTTTGGGCGGTGCTGTTGCTGGCCAGATCGGCGATTGGCAGCACGTGGGCCGAAGGTGTTGGCAGATCCGGGTTGCCTTGCAGCAACGCCAGATCGACACCCACCGAAATGTGATTGGCAAGCCCAGGGCATTGCCCACGCAGTTGCGTGAGGATCGGGGTGATCTTCATGGGGGTGTTCCAGAGTTGAGTCAAATGCGGTCTGCAGATCGCTGCAAACACCTGTGGGAGCGAGCTTGCTCGCGAAAGCGGTGTATCAGTCGAATCGTGTTTTGAATGACAGAATGCATTCGCGAGCAAGCTCGCTCCCACAGGGATCTTCACCGCTGTGAAATTGAGGTGAATCAGTCTTTGGAATCGGCCTTCGGATCCAGGCACGACGCATCAATCAGGCAGCGATAGCTGTTCTCGCGACTGCCGCTGGCGGTGACCTTGTCGATCGACCAGCGTCCGCGCATGAAGTCCGGCCAGCTCTCATCGAGCAACAGCAGACCTTCGGCCGCCAGGCGCGGATCGCCCGGGCAGGTGATTTTCACTTTGTACTTGTGGCGCAACATCTTGCGTACTTCGCCCTCGGCTACTGCGATGGCATCCGCTTCGCTGGGCTGCTTCTGGCGCAGCGTCTTGAACGGCGCTACGCCCGTCTCGACCCAACGCAACACCCCGGCCGCCGCATCCCAGAAACAGGTCTTGCAGCCCTTGGCCTGCTCGCGGGCCGATTCTTCCAGCGTGGCGCTGATGAATGCGTGATCACCGGGACGATTGTTGTGGGTAACCGAGAGCGTCACGTCCGGCAGAATCTGCCCCGACAACGACTTGGTCTGCCCGGGCCGCGCCAGCACATAGACATCGCCATACGGCTTTGCGACGACGTTGTATTTTTTCGCCAGACGCGTGACAAACCCCATGTCGGTCTCGCTGGACTGGTCGATGTGCTCGATGCGGATCAACGACACCTCGGGCGCAACCCGTGGCGAAAAACCGTGCGACTCCACCAGCTTGCGAAATAATCCACCCAGCGTCGTTGGCCCATGACTGACGGTGCGGCGCTGCTTGAAGCCCGTTTCATCATCCTTGCTGAACGGCGCCGCTGTGGCCACCAGCGTCAGGCGAAACGGAAACAGCGTCGGCGTCAGGCGCGTCACTTTGAACAGGCCTTTATCGACCATTGCGGTTTCTCGATAACCGACTTGCAGGCCAATTTTTCCACCCAGACTCGGCAGCCCTTCAAGGCCCTCGAGATCGATGGTCAGCGTCAGCTGATCGGACTCGAAACCGGCGGCATCGATGTGCTCCCAACTGATCAGGCGTTGATTGAGCAGGGCCGCGTTGGCCCCGTAGATATTTACCGCGGGCGTAAATCCCAGTGCCATGTCACCTCCTTAATCCCAGGCCGTTACTGCTTTGACCACGGCGGGTTTCACATCCAGTTCCGGCAGCACGATCCACACGCCAGCGGGCAGAATCGGCCCGTGTTCGGCCAGGGTCGGGTTGAGCTTCCACAGCGCTTCTTCGGCAGCGTCATCACTGCGCCCGGTTTCGCGGTAGAGCAGCAGATTCACCGAATCACCGGCCACGCTTCGTGCTTTACGCATTGTTGAACTCCGCCAGTTCGATGACCCAATCGACTACCATCGCCGTACCGTCATCGATGATCTGGGTCTGGGTTTCCTGAACGCTACTGATCCGCCACAGGCCCCAGTTTCGACCAATCCCGTCGATCAACGGCAGCGGGGTGCGCAGCGCCTGCAAAGCACGCAATTCATCGAGCCGATCCATGGCTACGGCGTACATCGACTTGCCGGTAATGGTCAGGGTTTCCGGTTTCTGTCCGGTCTGGCTGGACTTGGGTTTGCTGGTGAGGATCTGTATCTCGGTCCAGCCGCCGTCAGACTTGCGCAGCAACTGGTGGTACGCAAAGTTGCGCGACAGGCCGAAGATGAAATTGCCCAGTGCCATTTGTTGTTTCATCAGGCGACTCCATCGGTCAGGGCTGCGTCGCGGCGGGTGGCGAGGGGGTTGGTACTCATTGTCGACATGAACTGAGTACTGAAATGGTTTTGCATCACTTGAGAGATCACCGCGCCGACTTTTTCCGAGCTGGCGATTTCGCTGCCGCTGATCTGAATCGACGGCGCATAGGTGATCTGCTGGTTTTGCGTCTGAGCGTTGCTCAGGTCCTTGGCCACTTGCGCGGGAGGCGCGAGTTTGTCCTCGGCAGGCTTGCCCCATTGTTCACCGACGTAAGAACCGAGCATTCCGCCCAGAGTCCCACCGAGGAATGTCCCAATACCGGGCGCAATGAAAGTACCGATCGTGGCGCCAATGGCAGTGCCGGCCAGCTCGCCGGCGGCACCTTTGACCGCTTGGTCATCGCCTTCGCGCCAACCTTTCAGTCCGGTATAGGCCGCGTGCGCAATGGCCAGCGGCGCTCCCAGTTTTACCGCCGGCAGCGCTTGGGCGATTTTTGGCATGACCTTGGCGCCAACGCTTTCGACCAAGGGCATAAGCTTGGCAACGGGCCCTTTGAGTCGCGATACCATCTCGCTGTTGCCCAAGCCATCGGTGAACAGTTTGAAGCCCATTTTGATGTCATCAAACAGAGGCGCGACCTTGGCCGTGAGCCCACCCAAACGAGTGCTCCCACTGGCGCGTGGAACTGTCGTGCGCGCCGATGTTCTGGCCGGCGTGCGTCGACCCGGTCGACGACCCGCTCGTTTGTTTTCCCGCCCGCCATCAGAGACATCGTCATCGACGATGGCATCAGCAATATCCGGGGGCAATCGCGTCGTCGCCAGACGTAACAGCTTCGCGGAAACGGTGTCGATGACTGACGCAACGCCGGTTTTCAGCGCCCCGCCAACAAAAGGAAGAGCAGCGGCACCAAGCAGAACCAATCCTGCAGTAAGGGCCGGGAAAGCCTGCGCCGCAGTACTCACGCCATTGGCCAGCGCGGTGAGCACCACTGCGGCACCATCGGCCAACGGCGCCAATGCCGTGCCGAATGCGGTGGTCATCCGGGTCAGACTCGCATCGAGCGCATTCCAGCGCCCTTGCGACGTATTGCCAAATACTTCGGCGGATTTCGCGGCTGCCCCCGAATCGGCGCCCAGTTCCGATGTCGCGTATTGGCGCTTGTCGGCCACTTGGGAGAACGCGTTTTTTACATCCTCTGGTTTCTTCAGCAGTTCAAGAACTCTGACGTCGTTTTCGCCAAACAGCGTCTTCGTCAGTGTTGCCCGTTCTTGCAGCGGTTGTTTATTGAGTGCAGCAAGCGCCGAGTTGATGGCAGCGGGAGCGTCCTTGCGCATCTCTCCTGCCAACGATTCGGGATTCAACCCTAACTGGCTCAGAGCCGTACGTTGCTCCGTCGATACATCTGCGCCCTTCGCCAGCAGCGATGTAATACCCTTCAACGCGGCGCTGGCGCCCTCCTTGTCTGCGCCACTGTTGAGCAGTGCCGCCGCAAACGCGGCCGCTTGTTCCGGAGTCATACCGGCAGTAATTGCAGCCTCGCCGGAACGTTGCACGACCGAACCGATGTCGGCGGCCTTGGCATCCAGGCCACTGTTGCCGAGATAGCTCGTTGCATCGGCCAGATCCTGGCTCTGATAGCGATCCAGCTTCAGCGATGACCGCCAGGCCGCCAACATCTCGCCAGCCGTTTTGACGTCCATACTGAACGCCGCTGCGTTGATCGCGGCATCACGGGAGAACCACTTCAGCTCGTTCGCCCGTTGCTCACCCTTGGCGCCATCGGCAATACCGGATCGTGCTCCGGCGATTTGAACTTGCAACAGGTCAGCGTTGGTGGCACCACTGGCCGCCACCTGTTTCTCGCTGGCGAGTTCCAGAGTGCTTTGTGAATGCGTTTGCAGTTGGTCGTTGCTCATCTTGAGCAACTGATTGAGTTCAACCAGCGCAGTCTCGTTGGCCATCGCCGGCTGCATCAGCTTCGGCGGCGGACGCTGCTCGATCCCGGCGTTGAGTTTTGACTTTGGTTCGCTCGTCGCGACCGGTGCAGCGCCAGCCTTGAATAGCGATTGCTGGCTTGCCAACAACTCGCGAAGCCTGATCTGTTCCTGGGTCAGCAAACGAATATCCACGCTTGCCAACGCGAGCGTCACATTCAAATCCTGCAGCGGTTTGCCGAGGTTGTCGGGCAACGAAAATCCGTCCGTTGCATTGCCGCTCTCACCGGCGTACGTGAGCGCATATTTGCTCTCTGCCATGCCGCTCTACTCCTGTTTCACGCCAAGGCGAGTGATCGCTATGTCGTAGCGGCGCAACGCCTTTTCGGCGTCCCATTCCAGAATCTCCGCTTCACTTACCGGGTAAATGAGCGGGACGATATCGAGGATTACTTCGATGTCGCGTTCCGAAAGTAGGCCGCCGGCTGGTTTAAAAAATCGTCGATGCGCACCTGCAATTGCGTCCAGTCGGGGACGGTCAGCTGGGCCAGATCGGGGATCATCAGGCCCGTGCAGTGGGCAGTGATGAATTCGGCGCGTTCCTTGGCCGTTTTCAGTTTCTTCATCACTTTGGTTGCGCGCAGCACGGGCATTTCCAGGCTCAGCGAGTCGACGGTGCGGCCGGTTACGGCGAGCGGCTGCAGCAATTGCACCTGGTCGGGATCGTTGGATTTCTCCGCGTCCTCGATCTGGTCGAGAAAGTACGAACTCGGCCGGGTCGACATCTCATGGACGTACTGGGCGATGCTCACGTAGTCCGGGCGCTTGAGCTGATCGAGTTCCTTGACCGACAGGCCGGTGGCGAGCAGCGCCAGCTCGAAGAACTGATCGTCTTCGTCATCGCCGGCGCGTTCCAGCGCTTCTTTCTGTGCGGCGTAGAGCAGCGGTTTGAGCTGGATCGTTTCGATCTGCGAACCGTCGTCGCCGGTGATTGGCGACAGCAATTCGTGTTGGGGTGGCATCCACGACATGAATGAATTCCTTGGTGATTCTTTGGGAATTATTGAAATCCCTTGTGGGAGCGGGCTTGCCCGCGATGAGGTCGGTACTTCCAACACTGAGTTGATTGACCCACCGCTATCGCGGGCAAGCCCGCTCCCACAGGTTTTGTGTGTTGTGTGCTGCCGGTTTACGGCATCAACACCGCACGCCGTGCATCACCAAGGATGTCGACGCCGTTGAGCACGAACTTCTGCGTGCGCACGTCGATGTCGATCACCGGCACGCCGTTTTCCAGGCGGTTGTAGGTGCGGCAGGACAGTTCCAGGTTGGTCTTGGGCTTCTCGCCCATTTTCACTGCGGTTTCCTCAAGGGATTTCAACTGGCCGCCGACGGTGTGGTAGGTGAACCAGGTGTTGCCATCTTGATCCTGACCGGCTTCACGCACGTTCAGCAGGATGTCGTCGCCGAGCTTCACGCCCAGCGCCAGCAGCACCTCGGCGCCGAGGCCTTGCAGGGTCAGCTTGGCGCTGAGCGCTTTGCCGCCCTTGGCCATTTCTTCGACGATGAAGCGTCCGCCGCGCATCTCTTCCATGTCGAATTCGATTTTCGGCGGGGTGAATTCCTCAACGGTCGCCGACAACGGCAGGCCTTGCAGGGTGGCCGCGATGGCCTGTCTTACGCGGTTGGTAAACATTAGAGAACGTCCTCCAGGAACTGCTCGATGATTTCATCGCGGGCGTTGAGTTGATAAACCATGTGTTCGTTCGGCGCGTAGCGGCCGTAGTCGATGACCACGTACCAGGTGCCGTTCTTGTACTTCTCGACGCTGTTGAGTTCCGGGTGCAGATACACGCTGCCGCCGGGAATGGTTTCGTCGGCGACCAGGGTCTGCAGCCAGTCGTTGATGCGCTTGACCTCCTGATCCATGAAGGATTTGGTGAGGTTCTTGGCCATGGCTTTCTGGCCGGCCTTGACCAGCTTGCGGCTGATCGCATCTTCGAGGCCGACGTAGCTGATGAACTTGCCGGTGATCGAGCGGTTACCCAGCAGCGAGAAGCCGCCGAGCACGGTGCGGGCGTAGTAGCTGACGCCGTAACGGTTGAGCAGATCGCCTTCGGTGGACGTGTCGAGGATGTTGTACTCGACGACCCGCGAAACGTCTTCGGCGAAGGTCACCTGGTTGCCCGGGCTCTCCCACGGCTTGACCTTGGCCAGCGCGGCAATCGCCAGACTGGACGGCGACAGGAAAACGTTTTTCTTCGCTGCTTTCGAATACACCGCGGGCATGTTGTGCACCACCAGGCAACGGTCGAAACCGAGTTCGGCGCCGCCGAGTTCCTGGCTGTACAGCACCTGATCGGCCACCGACACATCCTTGCCGTCCAGCACCACGCGGGCCTTGATGCGCTTGCCGAACGAGGCGAACTCACCGGCCACCGCTTTGCTGCCGGTGAAGCCCGGCGCGCCGATGATGGTCAGGTCTTCCGGGACACTGCCCAGCGCCGCCAGACCGAGCTTGCGGCCAGTGGCCGGCTCGACACCGCCGATCACCGCGTTGACCGTATCGGCCGGGGTCGCGCCTGCTTCGACGATGACCACGTAAACCGGCACTTTCACCACTTTGAGGATCTGGTAAACGGCGTGATACAGCGTGCCCTCTTCCGATCCGGTTGGATCGAGCAGCGCGTGGGTGGTGAAACTGTTGATGCGAAACGGTGCGTTACGCGGAATCAGCGGATCGGCATTCGGCGCGGTGCCGACCAGACCGATAACGTTGTCACCCAGGCCACCCATGGCCTCGGGGGATTCAGTGGCATTGACGGTAATGCCGTTGTGCTCGAAGTTCAGAACCTCAGCCATGTTCAGTCAGCCTTCTTGGCAGCGGCCTTTTTGGCCTGGGTGATAGGGGTTTTCGGCTCAAGTCGACCGGCAAAGTGCAAGGCACTGGCCTCGACGTCGAGCAGATCGAGTTCTTGACCAACGCTCGACCAATGCCCACCGCCGGTGGGGAATGGGACGAGCACGGTGTAGGTTTGGCGGGTTGCCATGTGTAGTTGCTCCAGAGACGAAAAAGCCCCTTCATGGAAGGGGCCAGGTAGATGATCAGCCGATAACAAAACGCCCCGACGATGCGGGGCGCTTCTTATTGCGGCAGGCCGGCGAGCCATGTCGGCGCAACCGGCCGGTGTTCGCTCAACGGCAATTCGCCACCGGCCGGCCAGATACGCAAGTCGTGACGATAGGTTTGCAGCTCAATGTATTGCGCTGGAGTCAACAGGGTCGGCCAACGCTCGATTTCGTCACGGTAGCGAGTTACAACGCTGTCGGTGGCTGCAATCTGCATGTTGCGCCAGGAGCGCTCATAGCCCTCCAGCTCTTCAGGTGTTGGCCCCGGTCGATCAGCCAGCACCGGATAGCCCTCTTCGTTCATGACGATCATTTTGCCAAGAGACAGACCGTTCAATAGCTCAAGCCAATATTCGCGAGAAATCTCAACGGCATCGCTTGGTATTTCCATATGAATGGAAGGATCGTAGAAACCTTGCATTGATGGTGAATAAAACATGGGTTCTTCCTTGTTTGATGTTTGAAAATCCAATCCGCCGATTTGGGCGGCCAGGTGTGAAAACGCCTCACGGTGTGGGGGCGCTTAGTAATGCACTGCAATAGGTTGGCGCGACATCGATGTCGGCGAACTTAAGCTCTGAGCAGCAACTCAGCCGGCAGCGACGCTGGCCACCCCTCTTCAAGCATGGTGGAGGCGAAGTTTCCCGCCTCAACGGCATGAAGCAGTGTCAGTTCCCGGTCAAAACATGCCTGAACATGTGCGCGGACCCCTTTCGCAATGGCGAGAATCTGCTCCGCGTCGATATCGACGAAACCATCGAGAGTTTTGAAGTTGCAGCGATACTGCGTCTCGATGATCGCCGAGAGGCCCGCGCTGGCAATCAGCGCCTGGCTATCGCGTGTCGTCTCGATGTACAAACCGTCAACCTCGACGCCTGCGGTTTCCCGGCGAAAACGTTCTGCAGCAATTAACTGCGCAAAGTCCACCTGGAGCTCAAAAGGGACTTTGGTAAGAGTCCCGTCGATCAGACGCCATTGCCCCGTCAAGTCCGTCGCGGATTGAAGCCAGAGTTCTTCACTGATGCCTATCGCCCCTTCTGGAATATCGCAAATTCCCAGAATCAGGCGCTCCCTGATATGACCCGACTCATCGAATGTCATGTATTTGTTAGTCATTTGTTTTCCCCTTAGCAACCAATTGCGAGCCATCGAGTTGAAGTTCCGGAAGAAGATCGAACCGTAAAGCCCGCCTTGTTCAGCGCGCCCATCGCAACGAAGCCGACGGATCCGGAACCGGGGGTATAGTCACTGAGCGCCACGGCTGACAGCGCAGCAGTAGGAAACGTGAGAGGAAAAGCAATGGTTTGGTCAGCTGTATTAGAAACAATGCTGTACACCCCCCACTGAATAGTGAAGCCACCCAGCCAGGACGGGAAAACGCAGTAACCGATGCCGCTTTTCTGAAACTGAAAGCCCCACGTCAGTTTTTTCGGCGTGACGATAACGCTGTCATCGGCACCAGCATTGGTCTGTGCCAAGGTGGCAACTTTTGCTGTGCCTTGATTCGATTCGGATGCTTGCTGTGCCAGAGCGGTCAGTCCTGCTACATCAAGGCTTCCGCTATTGATCGGGGCGTTCCAGGCTTTAATGCACCACATTACCGCAAGGTTGCGTGGACGGGTTTCTGCGGAGGTGCGCGCCACCCTGGAAGCATCAAAGGAAACGGCGTGATAGGCGTCCCTCTGACTAACCGGGTTCGGTGCGGTGTTCAGGTTCGTTCTGGAAAAGGCGCCACTGGCTGAGGTGATGTCCAGATATCCGTCAAAGACACCGGTAATATTCTGCAGGCTGTCTAATTGACTGCTACCGATTGCCCGGCCGGCATCCACCCCGCGCCCATGATCCCAGCCACGAAGAAACTCACCACGCGATTCTGGCAAGCGGAAGTTGCCTGCTCCTTCGTTTCCCTTGTTGTAAGTGGTACCGAGAAAAGCCGCCAGATCCGGATAAGCCGCAATGCTCTGCACACTACCGTCGAGCTCGAGATATCCAGGCGCTACGATACCTGTCGGGAAAGCTAGAACAGCGCCCACTGGAACGGCAGACTTCAACCGTTCAACTTCCTTCGCCAGCGCGGCGACATCAATGGTTCCCTGATTGACCGGAGCGTTCCAGGCTTTGATGCACCACATCACGGCGATGTTACGGGGGCGGGTTTCACTTCCGCCGCTTGATGAAATATAGCTCTGCCCTCCTCCGGAACCCGCGTACGCCGCACCGCTCCCACCGCGATCACCAGCCGCTGAGTTGACAATTCCAAGTACGGTTCCAGAACCGACTGCGCCATTTGCGAATAATGCGCTGTGGGAGTGAGCCTTGATCTCATCCCCTTGAGACGATCCTATCTCTCGACCGGCATCCACCTCCCGCCCATGATCCCAACCCCGCAAAAACTCCCCACGCGCCTCAGGCAGTCGGAAATTACCAACTCCCTCATCGCCCTTGTTGAACTTGCCGCCCAGATAAGCGCTCAAGTCCGGGTAAGTCGCGGTGCTCTTGACGCTGTTATCCAGCTCCAAAAACCCGGGTGGTGGCGCATCAACCGGGAACGCCACAATCGATCCCACCGGCAGCGCCGAAGCCTTGGCAATCAGCGCTTCAACTTCAGCCTTGGTGTACGAATCCTTGATACCAAAACCGGCCAGCGTTTCAGGGTTGGACCCAGCGGTAGCGCGGCCATATTCATCAACCGTCACGCTCTTGTAAGTCCCCGCAGCAATCCCGGTTCGCCCGGCCAGCATCTTGAATGTCAGCGCGGTCGTGCCGAGGGTAATCGGTGCATTGGTGGTCAGGTGCCACAGCGAATCTCCGTTCGCCACGCCCTCCTCCACCATCACCGTCAGACCCGGGGTAACCTTGGCGCTGCTGTTGGCGTCGGTCGCCCGCTGCCAGTCACCATTGGCGACGATCCACAGGCCGTTGTCCTTGGCCAGCGTCTGGCTCGGCAGCAGCACGCGATCGCCGGCAACCACGGCAGCACCATCGATCTGCTGGGCGCCTTTCAGTACGACGTTGCCAGTCGCAGCGACGCGCACCGACTGCTTGCCATCGAGCTTGCCGAGTTCTTCGGCCAGATAACTCATGACCCAGGCACGGGTCGCCTTGACCACCGTGTCATCAATCAACAACGTCACCAGCGACGCATTACTCGTCTCGAAAATCGAACGAATGTAGAACTCTTTACCCGAACCCGAGGTGGCGAGAACCGGTTTGAACGACTCCGGATATTTGACGATGGCGTAAAGAATCCCGGTGTCAGTCCACAGCCCTGCTTCCCGCACATACCAACCGCCAACATCCGGCGGAATGGTCACTTCCGCAAGCAGCCAGCTCGGGTTTTTCTCATCCTGGAACAGTGCGTTGAGTGGCCCGCGCCAGACTTCGCGTTTCAGCGCAGTCGCGGTGGCGGACGGGTTGTAGACCGCGCCGCCGCCGTCGCCGACCGAAATCTGCGTCAACTTGATCGGCACACCTGCAGCCTTGCATGCCGTTTCGTAGGCAATCCCTGCGTTGGTGAGCAGGGTGTAATAGTCAGCCATTCAGGCCCCCTGAGGATAGATAGTGGATGTTTCGACGGTGTACATGCCGGCAGCCATGAACGCCTCTCCCGAGGTTTCAAGCCCTTCGATGAACACCGGATAAACCGTGCTCAGCTCACCGCAGAACGTCGCGGCGCCGATGACGTGACTGCCAAACGCGCTCAAACCCACCGACACCGAAAGAATGTCCCGCTCGCTTTTGGCATCGGCCAGACGGCGGTCGAGACGTGCATCGATTTCTTCGCTATAGGGTTGTTCGCTGAAGGCACGCACGGAAAAGCTGTACGGCGCGCCGGACGGTGTTTGTTCGTACCAAGCGCGGATCTCGGGTCTTAATTGCAAACCCTTGGCGGCGTTTTCCAGGGCCTTGCGAGTGCCGGCCTGGCGCGCGGTGGGCCAGGCCAGTTCGACGGTGAGGCGCTTCTCCGCCACCGGCGCATCAGTGCTCCATTCGGCGACGCCACGATCGGCAGCCAGATAAGGCAGGAAGGCCACCGGCGTTTCGCTGGGATTCATCAGTTCCGGGAACGGCGGTGCGATGCGATCGAGCAAGGCGCCGAAGCCCAGATCCAGTCCGCGCTCAAGTGCCGAGCTGTTGGCTGGCAGTAAGGTCGGGCGCTGAGTTTTTTCACTCATAGCGTCAGCACCTCGACTTCGACCGCGGTGCAATAAGGCGCCTGAAAAGCGGTGGTGACGATCGGCGCCAGCGGTTCGAGAATCTGCAGTTGTACGGCGCCGGCGCTGTGCAACGTGTAGTCGATCCAGCTCGGATCGACCCGACCCTCGAGGCGATGGCAACTGTCGGCATACGCCTGCAATTGTGCTTGCGCGGCGACCCTGGTCAGGCCCGAATCAGGGCCGGAATTGATCTTGGCAATGACGCGGATTTTGTAGCGCTGGATCTCGGCAGCCTTGACGGTGACGAGGTCGGTTTCCGGGCGCACATCCGGTCGGGCAAAGTGCTGACGGACGCCTTCGAGCAACGCTTCGGAGGGTGTGCCATCGCCTTCTCGCGAAAGCACGGTGACCTGCACTTCGCCCGGCGCGGTGCGCCGTCCATTGCCATCCTTGACCTGCGCGGCGAGGCCGTCGGGATCGAAGGTGTAGGTGACGTTTACCACGCCGGAATCAGTGGACTCAACCTGCACCGTGGGCCGCTCGCCGAGGGTGAACACCTCGCGGCGATACTGCATCCGCGAACCCGCCGCCGGTGCATGGGGCGCGAGGTAATAACGCAGCCGAGCGTCGTCATCACTTTCATAAATCGCCGGTACCGGCGGGAATGCGGCCGGGTCGCCGGGATCGAGCAATTGCCGCTCAAGGCCCATGTCCGCCAGCCGCGCATCCAGATTGCTGCCGGTCGCCCACCACGCCAGCATCTGCTTGATGCGTGCGTTGTATTTGCGCTCATGGGTTTGCAGACGCACGCAGAACGCTTCCAGCGCCAGGGTGAGCAATTCGCTTTCGTTTTCCAGACTCGCCTTGAGTTTGACGGCGCTGGCCGGCGAGCGAGCACCGACGTATTCGATGACGAAACTCTTGAACTCGGCGAGCAAGTCTTCGAACGCTTCGAGCGTGATCAGCGCGGGTTCGGCCAACTGATTCTGGCCGGGGATCAACATGCTCATGTCAGCACCTCGAAGGTTTGTTGACGGTTTTTCCAGGTGCCGGCAAAGCGCAGCAGCAGGCCATCGCCGTGACGGCTGGCGACAATCACTTGCGGCTGAAAATCGTCGATGCCGTTTTGCTGGTTGTAAAACGCTTGCGCGGCGTGGCTCTGCGCCAGAAGCAGAACGTCGTCACCAAGGTTCTGGCCCAGCAGCGTGGGAATCAACGACCCGTATAAAGGGCGTTTTTGCCGGGTGCCGAGCGGCGTGGTCAGGGCTCGGGTCGCGCGCTGCACAAACTGCAGCCAGTCGTCGACCGTGGCCCCGCTGTCTCTATCGATTCCGATCATGGGAGGCTCTTGAATCAGGGGCTGATGACGCGGCCCTGGTGATCGACCAAGGGGCCGCTGAAGTGCACGCCCGAGGCGTCGATGCTCAGGCCGACGGCGCCCAGTTGCAGGGTGATCAGTTGTGGCGTCATGGCCAGACGTGCAGGGCCGATGCTCAGTTCGAGCGACTCGCGAGACCCGTTGAATTGCGCGGGTCCGTTCAGCCAGTGCAAGGCGTGGCTAGCGTCGTCGTAACCGCTTTCGCTGCCGTCCTGATGCACCCGACGGGTCAGCGTCGGCACAGTAGAGGCGGGAGGAAAGCGGTCACTGTTCAAGCCGAACAACGCGACACTCTGCGCACCGCTTTCACCGCTGCCATAGTTGAACAGCAGGCACTGCTCGCCCACCGTGGGGATGCGCGATTCGCTTTGCGCACCGGCGCTAGGGTTGAAGAACTTGATCGCCGGGGTGAGCAATCCACCGTGGCTGACCTGGCATGTATTGCTCGCCGCATCAATTGACTGGCAGATGCCAATGCGACAGAAACTCTCGGCGCGGCGGTGCAAGTCTTCGATTTCCGCTTCCATTTCCGCCAGACGCTCAATGATCGGGCCAAGCTGCATACGCAGTAATGCATCGAACATCGGTCAGCCCTCCAGCGCGGTGTACTGGTCCGGGTCGTCGATGTTGCTGACTTCCCAGGTGCGAGCGAATTTCGGCATGCCCAGCGGATCGTCGAGCAAGGTCGGGCCGAGGTAGAGTGTCTGGTTGAACGTCAGGGTCCAGGCTTTGTATTGCTGATCGCCACGGATGAGCAATGACGGCAAGCCATCGATATTCAGGGGCAGATCGCATTGATCGCCGGGTAATCCCCAGCGGTTGTCGGTGATCAGGTTTTTCAGCACTGCGATCAGATCGCACGCTGCAAAAGCGGTCGCTGAAAGCGCCGGGATGACTTGCAGTGACAACGTCATGACATGAGCGATACGCCCATCAGCGCCGCGCACGCCGGACGCGTTCCGGTCAAAGTCGATCAGTGCCCAGGCTTGAGCGCCCGCCGCTGTGAAATCAGCGTGACTACCGACATTGAGGTTGAGACCGGCGGTGTTGCGCAGTGTCGTCGCGATGGCTGTGAACAGTTGCGACGGCTGCTGGATCGGTGTGGGCATACATGACCTCCTTTTCAATCGTCCACGTGCAGCCCTGCCGCCGACATGGCGGCACGGAAAAATATTCAGGGTTAAGGCTGGTCGCGCGGCGGTACTTCGCAGACGCCGATGCGCTTGGCCGCCCAGCGTTCGTAAAGGCCTATGGCGACATCAGCGCCGGCCATCGCCGTCAGGCAGCCAAAAGCGCCAGCGGCCCAGATCGACATGCCGGCGGCATACAGCAGCATGATTGCCGACACGCCGCAGATCATGCAGGCGCCGGAACGCAGAGCCAGACGCCGCACCAGCGACCAGCCGCGTGCGCCCTCCTTGTCGGCGCGCCACATTTCGCCGGACACCCCGCCGACGACGGCGAGGAGGATGACCAGCCAGATCGGCATGTCCGCCAACGCTTGTTGCTCGTTTGTCATGTCACGCCTCCGTGGGTGATTGATGAGAGATGGGTTGGGTTCAAACGGTTTCTCTTGAGGCAGGCATTCCAAAAAGCCCGGCGCTTGTACACCGGGCTTTTCAGTAATGCGCTCCTTCGCCTTCCTTCCAATCCTGTGTTCGAGAAGGAAGCTGACTTTTCGGCGCTACTGGCGCGGTACGAGTCCATTCAGATTGTTTTTCCGACCGCGGTCCCTGCCCGCCGGATAACTGCTTCTGGTGCTTTACGCTGCACACCCGGGCCAGTTGCCAACCCTCTGAACCGTTGAGGCCGGTTCATCGCTGCCTGTTCTTGTGGAACTAAAGAGCTTGTCTTGCCAGCCGCTTTGTCGAGCGGCTTGGTGGCAAGAATATGCATGGATGCATATACAGTCAATGCGCAAATGCATTTATTTATGCATTAAATTTGCGCGTATGCATGAAACCCATGCGGGCCAAGGGGTGGGGAGATTTCTGCAGGCGAAAAAAAACCTGCCGAAGGGGCAGGTTTCAGTTGGATGAACGAGTGTTAGCGGGCGTACATGCCCCACCAGAAGACGTGACCGAGGATGACGATCTGCTCTTCCTGGATTTCCTGGAAGCTATAGTCCTCGTCCGGATGCTCGTCGCGATTGAAGCTGCGCAGACGGATGCCGGTGGGCAGGCGATAGAGTTGTTTCACGCGCAGCTGGCCGTTGTGATTGATCGCATACAGATCGCCATCGATGATGTCGCCGATGCCGCACTTGCCGGCGTTGACGCCGACGGTGGCGCCATCGCGAAGAACAGGCAACATGCTGTTGCCGCGCACCGTCACGCATTTGGCCTGGTCGAATTGCACGCCGTTGTGGCGCAGGCTGCGCTTGCCGAAGCGCAGGCTAGAGCGCTCGCTCTCTTCGATGACGAATCTTCCTGATCCAGCAGCCAATTCAACCTCGCGTAGAAAGGGCACCGACACCTCGTCGTCATCGACGGGCGTGTCGTCGTCCCACAGGCTTATGTCCTTGAGTTCCGCATGCACGTCAGCGCGAGTGCCGCCGGTCGTTGGCGCGACGTCCGCGCGCCCGCGCAACTGATCGGTGCTGACGTTGAAATACTCGGCGATCTTCGAGATGTGTTTATCCGAAGGATCGACAATCTTCCCGCTGAGAATCCGCGAGAGCGTTGATTGAGGCACGCCGGTGCGACGGTGGAGCTCCGTGGGGGAGATCCCGTGCTGGTCGAGCAGTGCTCTTAAGACGGAGGAAACGTTGCGTTTTTGCATAACGCGCATAGTGCTTGAAGTTTTTCGCGAAGACAAATGCTGATTTGCATAAATAATGCATAGATCAACTTTTCTCTGCAAGTAAACGCTCTCCCGACCGCAGTGCCTGCGTCGGGCAGACTGCCCATGGTAACCTTGCGCCCATCGCGGAAAAGCCCGGCCACTGCCCGCGCTTTGCCCTACATCTTTTAACGAGTTGCCCGACAATCCGATGAATAAAGCCGTCTCCGACCTGTCCTCCCACACTCCGATGATGCAGCAATACTGGCGCCTGAAGAATCAGCACCCGGACCAGCTGATGTTCTATCGCATGGGCGATTTCTACGAAATCTTCTACGAAGATGCGAAGAAAGCCGCCAAGTTGCTGGACATCACCCTGACCGCGCGCGGGCAGTCGGCGGGTCAGGCGATTCCGATGTGTGGGATTCCTTACCACGCGGCGGAAGGTTACCTGGCGAAACTGGTCAAGCTCGGCGAGTCGGTGGTGATTTGCGAGCAGGTCGGCGACCCGGCCACCAGCAAAGGCCCGGTGGAGCGTCAAGTCGTACGGATCATCACGCCGGGAACGGTCAGCGACGAAGCGTTACTCGATGAACGCCGCGATAACCTGATCGCAGCTGTATTGGGCGATGAGCGTCTGTTCGGTCTGGCAGTACTGGATATCACCAGCGGCAACTTCACCGTGCTTGAGATCAAAGGCTGGGAAAACCTGCTGGCAGAACTGGAGCGGGTGAATCCGGTTGAGCTGCTGATTCCGGATGACTGGCCTAAAGACCTGCCGGCGGAGAAACGCCGTGGCGTACGTCGTCGTGCGCCGTGGGACTTTGAGCGTGACTCGGCGTTGAAAAGTCTCTGCCAGCAGTTTTCCACCCAAGACCTGAAAGGCTTCGGCTGCGAAAACCTGACCCTGGCCATCGGCGCTGCCGGCTGCCTGCTGGCCTACGCCAAAGAGACCCAGCGCACCGCCCTGCCCCACTTGCGCAGCCTGCGTCACGAACGTCTCGATGACACCGTGGTGCTCGACGGCGCCAGCCGGCGCAATCTGGAACTCGACACCAACCTGGCCGGTGGCCGCGACAACACCCTGCAATCGGTGGTCGATCGTTGCCAGACCGCCATGGGCAGCCGTTTGCTTACTCGTTGGCTGAACCGGCCGTTGCGCGACCTCACCGTGTTGCTGGCACGCCAGACGTCGATTCGCTGCCTGCTCGACGGCTACCGTTTTGAAAAGCTGCAACCGCAGCTCAAGGAAATCGGCGACATCGAGCGGATCCTGGCGCGAATCGGCCTGCGCAATGCGCGACCACGTGACCTTGCGCGTCTGCGTGACGCTCTCGGCGCACTGCCCGAACTGCAAGTGGCGATGACCGATCTGGAAGCGCCGCACCTGCAGCATCTGGCGGCCACCACCAGCACCTATCCGGAACTGGCGGCGCTGCTGGCAAAAGCCATTATCGACAACCCGCCAGCGGTGATCCGTGATGGCGGCGTGCTGAAAACCGGTTACGACAGCGAACTCGATGAACTGCAATCGCTGAGCGAAAACGCCGGCCAGTTCCTCATCGATCTCGAAGCCCGGGAGAAGGCCCGTACTGGTCTGGCCAATCTGAAAGTCGGCTACAACCGTATCCACGGCTACTTCATCGAGCTGCCGAGCAAGCAGGCTGAATCGGCGCCCGCTCACTACATCCGCCGGCAGACGCTCAAAGGCGCCGAGCGTTTCATCACGCCCGAGCTGAAAGAATTCGAAGACAAGGCGCTGTCGGCCAAGAGTCGCGCGCTGGCTCGGGAAAAAATGCTTTACGAAGCGCTGCTCGAAGACTTGATCAGCCAGTTGCCGCCGTTGCAGGACACCGCCGGCGCCTTGGCCGAGCTGGATGTGCTGAGCAACCTTGCCGAGCGTGCGCTGAATCTTGACCTGAACTGCCCGCGTTTCGTCAGCGAGCCATGCATGCGCATCACCCAGGGTCGTCACCCAGTGGTCGAGCAAGTGCTGACCACGCCGTTCGTGGCCAACGATCTGAGCCTCGATGACAACACGCGCATGCTGGTCATCACCGGCCCGAACATGGGCGGTAAATCCACTTACATGCGGCAAACCGCTTTGATCGTGTTACTGGCGCATATCGGCAGTTTCGTGCCGGCCGCCAGTTGCGAGTTGTCGCTGGTCGACCGCATCTTCACCCGTATCGGTTCGAGCGATGATCTGGCCGGCGGTCGCTCGACCTTCATGGTCGAGATGAGCGAAACCGCCAACATCCTGCATAACGCCACCGAGCGCAGTCTGGTCCTGATGGACGAAGTCGGGCGCGGTACCAGCACCTTTGACGGTCTGTCGCTGGCGTGGGCGGCGGCCGAGCGCTTGGCTCATCTGCGTGCCTATACGCTGTTCGCTACGCACTACTTCGAACTGACCGTGTTGCCGGAAGCCGAGCCGTTGGTGGCCAACGTCCACCTCAACGCGACCGAGCACAACGAACGCATCGTGTTCCTGCACCATGTTCTGCCTGGGCCGGCCAGCCAGAGCTACGGCTTGGCAGTCGCGCAACTGGCTGGTGTGCCGAGCGAAGTGATCCTGCGCGCGCGTGAGCATCTGAGTCGTCTGGAAGACACAGCCCTGCCCCACGAGGCGCCGAAACCGGCAGCCAAGGGCAAGCCGTCGACACCGCAGCAAAGCGACATGTTCGCCTCGCTGCCACATCCGGTGCTCGATGAATTGGCCAAGGTCGATCTGGACGACATGACGCCACGTCGAGCGCTGGAAATGCTCTATGCACTGAAGAACCGGATATAAGCACTGAAGAAGCGGATATAACGCAATTCGCTTCAAGCTGTTAGAATCTCGCGCGGTTCGGGATGCTGCTGGCTCATAGCCTGGTCAGCAGGTATCGCTCCCGAACCTGGCGACCCCAACCGTGAAGGGGCAACGCTGCCGCCGCCTGAGGAGAAAATTAGAAATGACCTTCGTCGTCACCGACAACTGCATCAAGTGCAAGTACACCGACTGCGTAGAAGTCTGTCCGGTGGACTGCTTTTACGAAGGCCCGAACTTCCTGGTGATTCACCCGGACGAGTGCATCGACTGCGCGCTGTGTGAACCAGAATGCCCGGCTGTGGCGATCTTCTCGGAAGACGAGATCCCAAGCGGCATGGAAAACTTCATCGAGCTCAATGCCGAGCTGGCGGATATCTGGCCGAACATCACCGAAAAGAAAGAATCGCTGCCTGATGCTGAAGAGTGGGATGGCAAGCCAAACAAGATCGAACAACTCGAACGCTGATCTACCCCGCGCTCGACTGAAAGGCCCCTTGTGGGCCTTTTTGCTTTTGCAGGTTTTACTTTTCTTCAGACGAAAAAAGGGGCGGTATGACCCGCCCACATTTTTTCCCTATTCCCTGTAGTCCTTTTCATCGTCCTGATGAATCGCCTCCTGCGATGTCCGTTCCCCTCTTCCGTGAAGGGCGTGTCTGTCCGTCGACACAGCCCTGATATTAGAGAGTTTCCGCAGCGGAGCAATCAGGCTCAGGCGCAGGTCTACGCTGACATAAAGACATAACAATTTAAAAATATTCATATAAATCAGCAAATTACCGCTTAGCATTGATCGCAATCGCATTCTGCCGAAGTGTAAAAATAACGAACACTTACGACACAGTAAGCAAAGGCTTACAGCGCGAGACTACAAACTCAGAAAATGCTGACCGCTCGTCTGGCACATTCCCGACAAACGCGATGCACGAGACAGGCATAAACAAAAAGCCCCGACTGATTGAATCAGCCGGGGCTTTTTTTGCGCGCGGTCGATCAGGCGCTTATTGGAACAGCGACTCGCTCGACAGGCCATTCTTCTCCAGGATCTCGCGAAGGCGCTTGAGGCCTTCCACCTGGATCTGCCGTACCCGCTCGCGGGTCAGGCCGATCTCCAGGCCGACATCTTCCAGCGTGCTGCTTTCGTGACCGCGCAGGCCGAAGCGGCGAATCACCACCTCGCGCTGCTTGTCGGTCAGCTCCGACAGCCATTGATCGATGCTCTGCGACAGGTCGTCGTCCTGCAGCAGTTCGCACGGATCGGTCGGACGATCATCAGTGAGGGTGTCCAGCAGGGTTTTATCCGAATCCGGACCCAGCGAGACGTCGACCGAAGAAACCCGTTCGTTCAGGCCCAGCATGCGCTTGACCTCGCCCACCGGTTTTTCCAGCAGGTTGGCGATTTCTTCGGGTGAAGGTTCGTGGTCGAGTTTTTGCGTCAGCTCCCGTGCGGCCCGCAGGTACACGTTGAGCTCCTTGACCACGTGAATCGGCAACCGGATGGTCCGGGTCTGATTCATGATCGCGCGTTCGATGGTCTGACGGATCCACCACGTGGCGTAGGTCGAGAAGCGGAAGCCGCGCTCGGGATCGAACTTTTCCACCGCGCGGATCAGGCCGAGGTTGCCCTCTTCGATCAGATCCAGCAGCGACAGCCCCCGATTGACGTAACGCCGGGCGATCTTGACGACCAGCCGCAGGTTACTTTCGATCATGCGCTTGCGCCCGGCCGGATCGCCACTTTGCGACAAGCGTGCAAAATGAACTTCTTCTTCCGGGGACAGCAGAGGGGAAAAGCCGATTTCGTTGAGATACAGCTGCGTGGCATCAAGTGCCCGAGTGTAGTCGATGTATTTATGTTGTTTGAGTGTGGCGGAGTGTCTGGATTTGGAACGAACGGAAGGTGGAGCAGCCCCTTCATCATTCAACATCGAATCCGAATCGATGCCGGTCTCCATAAGGAGAACCTCATCGTCGATGTCAAACTCCGGCACTTCTTTACTGAGAGCCATTGTTATAGTCCTTTGGTGAGTTCGACCCCAAGCTCAAGCGACGCCTTTATCCTTGGCAACGCTGGAGCCTGTCCCCTCTACGCGACGGAACAGGCTGGCCTACAAATCAACGTCTTGGCAGGAACTGCAGCGGATCCACAGGTTTACCTTGGCGGCGAATCTCAAAATGCAGTTTCACCCGGTCTGTACCCGTTGACCCCATTTCGGCAATTGTCTGTCCGACCTTGACCTGCTGCCCCTCCCGAACCAACAGCCTGCGGTTATGTCCGTAAGCACTGACGTAGGTTTCGCTGTGTTTGATGATGACCAATTCGCCGTAGCCCCTTAAGCCACTCCCGGCGTATACGACCGTCCCATCAGACGCAGCTAAAACAGGCTGTCCCAAATCTCCGGCGATATCAATTCCTTTATTCAAACTACCGTTTGAAGAGAATTTTCCAATCAGAACGCCATTAGATGGCCATCCCCAGCCGGTCGGGGCCGGGCCTGCCGGAGGCAGTGGAGCGGGTGCAGGTTTGCTCGCGACGGACGGTACAACCCCTTTGGAACCGGTGGTTGTAGTGGTTGTGGTGCCATTCGCCTGGCGCCGGATTACCGTGGTTTTACTCGACGAAGAAGGTGAAGAACTGGAGTTGCTCACCACCGCTGTCGGCGTTGAACCGCTGCGCCCGTCGAAGCGAATTGTCTGACCCGGATGGATCGTATACGGCGTAGGAATATTGTTCCGGGCGGCGAGGGTTTTGTAGTCCCAGCCGTAACGAAAGGCGATCGAAAACAAGGTATCGCCGGGGCGGACTACATATTGCCCGGTAGTAACGGTCGGACGTTGTGCGACCGAATTATTGCGATCGACAACCCGTACGTTGCTCGATTTGGTGCTGGAGCAACCGACCAGCAAGGTGCTCAAGACAAGGCCAGTCACCAAGCGCTGAAAGCTCGTGTTACCCATACGCTGCGCAATGACTGTGAGACTCACCCGCCGCTCCCTTTGTGGTGGCTGAAAATTCTGAATGCCGCACTGCGGCATGAAGTGTCGCAAGTATAACGGGCCGAAACGGCTTTACCTTTAATGACGCGAAATCACCGGACGCACACGTTTGCCAAGGGCAAGTACGCAGCGTTTAAACTCTGGCTGCCGGTGTAAGACCGGCGCCGTTGAAAGGAATTCAGCGCCTGTTTGCAAATGCTCAGGCCAGTGGTCCGTTGAGCAAAGGCACGAAACGCACAGCGCCCAAAACGTGTCGGGAAAAGCCATGTTCTTCGCGCACGATCAGCATCAGTTGTTGCACTTCACCGGAGCCGACCGGAATCACCATGCGCCCACCGGGGGCCAGTTGATCGAGCAAAGCTTGCGGTACATCGGTGGCAACGGCGGTGACGATGATGCCGTTGTAGGGCGCCAGCGCCGGCCAGCCTTCCCAGCCATCGCCCCAGCGAAACACCACGTTGCGCAGGTTCAGCTCGATCAGACGCTCCTTGGCGCGGTCCTGCAGCACCTTGATGCGTTCGACCGAAAACACCCGTTCGACCAGTTGCGACAACACCGCTGTCTGGTAGCCGGAACCGGTGCCGATCTCCAACACTTTATCCAGCGGACCCGCCTCCAGCAGCAGCTCGCTCATGCGCGCCACCATGTAAGGCTGGGAGATGGTCTGGTTGTTGCCGATCGGCAGCGCGGTGTCTTCGTAAGCGCGGTGCGCCAGCGCCTCGTCGACAAACAGGTGACGCGGCGTGCGGCGGATCACTTCCAGGACTTTGGCGTTCGACACGCCTTCTTCATACAGCCGCTGGATCAGTCGCTCGCGCGTACGCTGGGAGGTCATGCCAATGCCGCTGCGCAGGCGGTCGTCATGTTCACGCATCAGCTCAGCCCCCCCAGCCAGCCATCAAGACTTCTGAAGGCATCATTGAAGGTGCGATCGAGCTGCAACGGTGTGATGGACACATAGCCCTGCATCACGGCATGAAAATCGGTGCCCGGGCCGCCGTCTTCAGCGTCGCCGGCAGCGGCGATCCAGTAACCGGCCTTGCCGCGCGGATCGACCACTTTCATCGGCGCCGCCGCGCGGGCGCGATGACCGAGGCGGGTCAACTGGATACCACGGATGTGATCAATGGGCAGATTGGGAATATTCACATTGAGTACCGTGCGCGGTGGCAGATCGAGCCCAGCGTGGGCCTCGACCAGCTTGCGCGCGAAGTACGCCGCGGTCGGCAGGTTGTCCACTTGGCGCGAAACCAGTGAGAACGCGAACGACGGACGCTCAAGAAATCGTCCTTCAAGGGCTGCCGCCACGGTTCCGGAATACAGCACGTCGTCACCGAGGTTGGCGCCGAGGTTGATGCCGGAAACCACCATGTCCGCTTCGCGCTCAAGCAAGCCGTTAAGGCCCAGGTGAATGCAATCGGTCGGTGTGCCGTTGAGGCTGATGAAGCCGTTGGCCAGGTATTGCGGGTGCAGCGGACGGTCGAGCGTCAGCGAACTGCTGGCGCCGCTTTTGTCCTGCTCCGGGGCGATAACCACGCATTCGGTGTAATCCGCCAGCGCAGCATAAAGCGCGGCGAGACCGGGCGCGGTTACCCCATCGTCGTTAGAAATCAGAATACGCATGGGCTGTCCGTCTGCCCCACCGGCACCAGATCAACGAGCTCGCGCACCAATACGGTGGCAAAGCATCCGGCCGGGAGGACGAATTCCAGTTGCAGAATGTCAGGTTGGGGATAATGCCACGTCAACCCGCCAATGGGCAGCCGCAGGATGCGACGTTCATGGCTCATGCCGGCGTGGATCAACCAGTCACGCAGATCCGCTTCGCGGGCGGCGATCTCCTGCTCCAGTTCATGGACTGCGCCAGCGGTTGGCGAGTCACCTTCGCCCCACTGCGGACCGGTCGCGTGCAGGTCGAGAATCGACAGACGCGGGTCGCTGCATTCGGCTTCGCCGGCCGGGAAAAAGCTGCGGCTGTCAGTAAAGGCCAACAGATCGCCCACCAGTGCGGTGTTCCAGGTGCCATCGGCGACGCGCGCCGCCAGCACCTGGTTGAACAGAAAGCTGCGCGCCGTCGACAGTAACCGCGATCGCACATTACGCTGTTCCGGCAAAGCCTTGCGCGCCGCCCACGCCCGCGCATCGACAACGTTGCCGCCATCATGGCCGAAGCGCTGAGCGCCGAAATAATTAGGGATGCCTTGTTTGGCGATCAGTTGCAGCCGCTGCTCAATCGCGTCTTTGTCGCCATTGAATTGAGTCAGGCGCAGGGTGAAGCCATTAGCCGAATGCGCACCACGTTGCAGCTTGCGCTTGTGGCGCGTGGTCTTGAGGATCTTCAGCGTGTCGTTTTCCGCCGCCGACAGATCCGGATCGGCCTTGCCCGGCAATTGCACGCTGAACCACTGTCGGGTCAGGGCCTGACGATCTTTGAGGCCGGCATAGCTGACGGTGCGCAACGGCACGCCGGCTGCCTTGGCGATCCGCCGTGCCGCTTCTTCGGTATTGAGGCCGCGCTTTTCCACCCAGATCCACAGATGTTCGCCGTCACCGCTGAACGGGATATCCAGCACTTCATCGACCTGAAAATCTTCGGCGATGGCTTTCAGTACCGCTGTGCCGAGGGGCTCACCATAGGCCCGTGGGCCGAGTAATTGCAGTTCATTCATGCGCGCAGCAACAAGGCTACGGAGTGCACGGCGATGCCTTCTTCGCGACCGACAAAGCCAAGCTTTTCGGTGGTGGTAGCTTTGACGTTCACTTGATCCAACTCAACTTGAAGATCCGCCGCGATCAGCGCGCGCATCGATTCGATATGCGGCGCCATTTTTGGCGCCTGGGCAACGATGGTGTTGTCGACGTTGCCGACTTTCCAGCCCTTGGCGTGGATCAGACTGACCACATGACGCAACAGCACACGGCTGTCGGCGCCCTTGAATTGCGGATCGGTGTCCGGGAAGTGTTTACCGATATCACCCAGCGCCGCCGCGCCGAGCAAGGCATCGCTCAAGGCGTGCAGCAGGACGTCACCGTCGGAATGAGCGAGCAGCCCGAAGCTGTGTGCAATCCGCACGCCGCCCAGAGTAATGAAATCGCCTTCAGCGAAACGGTGCACATCGTAGCCGTGGCCAATACGCATAAAAAAAACGCCCCGATTTTTGTCAGGGCGTGATTCTACCTGCATTAACCGCGCAGAGCGCGTGCGTGATGCTGCAAGTGGTCGTCAATGAAGCTTGAGATGAAGAAATAGCTGTGGTCGTAGCCCGGTTGCAGGCGCAGCTCCAGCGGATGCCCCGCTTGTTTTGCTGCGTGTTGCAAGGCCTCGGGTTTCAATTGCGTGGCGAGGAAATCGTCACGATCACCTTGATCGACCAACAACGGCAACTTCTCCGTCGCCTCCGCGATAAGCACACAGGCGTCCCACTCCTTCCACTTCGAACGGTCTTCGCCCAAATAGTTGGAAAAGGCCTTCTGACCCCACGGGCAATCGATCGGATGGGTGATCGGCGAAAAGGCCGAAACCGATTTATACCGCCCAGGATTGCGCAAGGCACAGACCAAAGCACCGTGGCCGCCCATCGAGTGGCCGCTGATGCTGCGCTTGTCGGAAGCGGGGAAATGCGCTTCGACCAGAGCAGGCAATTCCTGCACGACATAGTCATGCATCTGATAGTGCCGAGCCCACGGTTCCTGCGTGGCGTTCAGATAAAACCCGGCGCCGAGACCGAAATCCCAAGCCTTGTCTGCATCGTCCGGAACATCCGGACCGCGTGGGCTGGTATCCGGGGCGACGATAATCAGACCAAGCTCGGCGGCCATGCGCATCGCACCGGCCTTCTGCATGAAATTCTCATCGGTGCAGGTCAGCCCGGACAACCAGTACAGCACCGGCAGCTTGCCCCCCTGCTCCGATTGCGGCGGCAGGTACACGGCGAAGACCATGTCGCAATCAAGCACTTCGGAGCGATGGCGATAGCGCTTGTGCCAGCCACCGAAACTCTTCTGACAGGAAATGTTTTCCAGATTCAAGGGATTCTCCCTAGCTGTAAGCTGCAAGCCGCAAGCTTCAAGAAAAAGCACGAACGCCTTTACTTGCAGCTTGAAGCTTGCAGCTCGGGGCTGCTGTTAGAAATGAATGACGGTGCGGATGCTCTTGCCTTCGTGCATCAGGTCGAACGCCTTGTTGATATCTTCCAGGCCCATGGTGTGGGTGATGAAGGTATCCAGCGGGATCTCGCCGCTCTGGGCCATGTCGACGTAGCTCGGCAATTCAGTACGGCCACGCACGCCGCCGAACGCCGAACCGCGCCAGACGCGACCGGTAACCAATTGGAATGGACGGGTAGCGATTTCCTGGCCGGCACCGGCGACACCGATGATGACCGACTCGCCCCAGCCTTTGTGGCAGCACTCAAGCGCGGCGCGCATCAGTTGCACATTGCCGATGCACTCGAAGGAGAAGTCGACGCCGCCATCGGTCATGTCGACGATTATTTCCTGGATCGGACGATCAAAGTCTTTCGGGTTCACGCAGTCGGTTGCACCGAGTTGTTTGGCGATTTCGAACTTGGCTGGATTGATGTCGATGGCGATGATCCGCGCAGCCTTGGCTTTCACCGCGCCGATCACGGCCGACAAGCCGATACCGCCGAGACCGAAGATTGCCACGGTGTCACCCGGTTTGACCTTGGCGGTGTTGAGCACGGCGCCGATACCGGTGGTTACGCCGCAACCGAGCAGGCAAACCTTCTCCAGCGGCGCGTCTTTGGAGATCTTGGCCACGGAGATTTCCGGGAGCACGGTGTATTCCGAAAACGTCGACGTCCCCATGTAGTGGAAAATCGTTTCGCCCTTGTAGGAAAAGCGCGAAGTGCCGTCCGGCATCAGGCCCTTGCCTTGGGTGGCGCGAATCGCCTGGCAGAGGTTGGTCTTGCCCGACTTGCAGAATTTGCACTGGCCGCATTCCGGGGTGTAGAGCGGGATGACGTGGTCGCCGACGGCAACCGAGGTCACGCCCTCGCCGATCGCTTCAACGATGGCGCCACCTTCGTGGCCGAGGATCGACGGGAAGATGCCTTCCGGGTCTGCGCCGGACAAGGTGTAGGCATCGGTGTGGCACACCCCGGAAGCGACAACGCGCAGCAACACTTCACCAGCCTTCGGCATGGCGACATCGACTTCTACGATTTCCAGCGGCTTCTTGGCCTCGAAGGCAACGGCGGCGCGCGACTTGATCATGCTGACTCTCCAGTGAATCCAATAAATAAAAAAGCAGACAGACAGTGTAGTTCAGCGCGTCCCGAGGAATAATCCGGACGAAAGCAAAACATTATTGCCATACAGGGATAATCCAAGTGTCGGAAAACCGCTGGGAAGGCATCGACGAGTTCGTTGCCGTCGCCGAATGCAACCAATTCACCGCCGCTGCCGAGCGTCTTGGGGTTTCTTCCTCGCACATCAGTCGACAAATCGTACGGCTCGAAGAGCGTTTGCAGACACGCCTGCTCTACCGCAGCACCCGGCGAGTTACGTTGACCGAAGCCGGGCAGACTTTCCTGCAACATTGCCAGCGCCTGCAGGACGGTCGCGAAGAAGCCTTGCGCGCGGTAGGCGATCTGACCAGCGAACCGAAAGGCATGCTGCGCATGACCTGCGCGGTGGCCTATGGCGAACGCTTTATCGTGCCGCTGGTGACTCGCTTCATGGGGCTGTACCCGCAGCTGCGTATCGATATCGAGCTGAGCAATCGCCAGCTGGACCTGGTGCATGAAGGGCTGGATCTGGCAATTCGTCTGGGTCGGCTACAGGATTCGCGCTTGGTCGCGACACGCCTGGCGCCACGGAGAATGTACCTGTGCGCGTCGCCTTCCTACCTGGAACGGTATGGGCGCCCACACAGTTTGTCGGAATTGAGTCGACACAATTGCCTGATCGGCAGTTCGGATATCTGGCAACTGGAACAGAACGGGCGGGAATTTTCCCAGCGAGTGCAAGGCAACTGGCGTTGCAACAGTGGGCAGGCGGTGCTGGATGCGGCGCTTCAGGGTGTCGGGTTGTGTCAGTTGCCGGACTATTACGTGCTCGAGCACCTGCACAGCGGCGCGCTTATTTCCTTGCTGGAGGCGCATCAGCCGCCGAATACCGCGGTGTGGGCGCTGTATCCGCAGCAGCGGCATTTGTCGCCGAAGGTGCGCAAGTTGGTGGATTATTTGAAGGTGGGACTGGCTGAAAGGCCGGAGTACAAACTTTGAGTTATTGGTTGCCTGTGCGACCGCTTTCGCGAGCAGGCTCGCTCCCACAATTGACCGAGTTCGACAGCTGAAAGCATTCCCTCTGTGGAAGCGAGCCTGCTCGCGAAGGCAATGGCACAGCGACCCCAAATCTCAGCGGCGATTCGCCCATCGCTGGCGCAACCACTCCAGATCTTCCGGCCGGGTCACCTTGAGGTTATCCGCGCGCCCTTCAATCAGACGCGGTGCCAGACCGGCCCATTCCATCGCCGAAGCTTCATCGGTGATCACGGCATCCGCAACCAGGCTGTCGGCCAACGCCCGATGCAACGCACCGAGGCGGAACATCTGCGGTGTATACGCCTGCCAGATCACGCTGCGATCCACGGTTTCAACCACACGTCCGTTGTTATCAACGCGTTTGAGCGTGTCGCGAGCAGGAACCGCCAACAGACCGCCGACCGGGTCATCCGCGAGTTCGGCAAGCAACTTGTCCAGATCATCGCGACTCAGATTCGGCCGGGCCGCATCGTGCACCAGCACCCAATCGTCATCGTCGGCACCTTGCGCATGCAGGTGCAGCAAGGCATTGAGCACCGACGCGGAACGCTCCGCGCCGCCATCAACCCGCTGAATGCGCGGATCGTTGACGCATGCCAGATTCGGCCAATAGGGATCATCGACAGCAAGACTGACCACCAGGCCCTTGAGGCTCGGGTGATCAAGGAAACAGCCGAGGCTGTGTTCGAGAATTGTGCGCCCGCCCAGTTGCAGATATTGCTTGGGACGGTCCGCGGCCATTCGGGCACCGACGCCCGCGGCAGGAATCACGGCCCAGAAGGCCGGCAGGGAATCGATCATTGGGCCAACTGGTAAAGGGTTTCGCCGTCCTTGACCATGCCCAGTTCGTGACGAGCCCGCTCTTCGACGGTCTCCATGCCTTTCTTCAGCTCGCTGACTTCAGCGTCCATCACCCGGTTGCGCTCCAGCAGGCCTTCGTTCTCGGCATGTTGCTCGGCGATCTGCTGTTTCAGCTCGGCGACCTGCGCCAGACTGCCATTGCCCACCCACAGGCGGTACTGCAGACCGGCCAGCAGCAAGAGCAAAACAAGAAACAACCAGTAAGGACTGCGCATCGAATATCAGGTATCCAGTGAAAAAAGACAGCCACGCATAATGTTGCAGCATCTGATAGCACGAAGCCTGGAAAGATCCAGGCTTGTGCTTAAGGCATCAGATTAGTGGCAAATCCATCGCTGTCACGACTTTTCCGACACAATCCGGTGTCCTTTGATCAGGTTGCGCTTAACCGCGGAACTCGGCACGGCCGTTGTACTTGGCCTTGCCGTTCAACTGCTCTTCGATACGCAGCAGTTGGTTGTACTTGGAAACGCGGTCGGAGCGGCACAGCGAACCAGTCTTGATCTGGCCAGCCGAGGTGCCCACAGCCAGGTCGGCAATGGTCGAATCTTCGGTTTCGCCGGAGCGGTGCGAGATCACTGCGGTGTAACCGGCAGCCTTGGCCATCTGGATGGCTTCCAGGGTTTCGGTCAGGGTGCCGATCTGGTTGAACTTGATCAGGATCGAGTTGGCGATCTTTTTATCGATGCCTTCTTTGAGGATCTTGGTATTGGTCACGAACAGGTCGTCGCCCACCAGCTGAGTCTTCTCGCCGATCTTGTCGGTGAGGATTTTCCAACCAGCCCAGTCGGATTCGTCCAGACCGTCTTCGATGGAGATGATCGGGTAACGCTCGGTCAGACCTTTGAGGTAGTCGGCGAAACCTTCAGCAGTGAACACCTGGCCTTCCCCGGACAGATTGTACTTGCCGTCTTCGTAGAACTCGCTCGCGGCGCAGTCCAGTGCCAGGGTCACGTCGGTGCCCAGCTTGTAACCGGCGTTGGCCACGGCTTCGGAGATCACTTTCAGCGCGTCTTCGTTGGACGCCAGGTTCGGTGCGAAACCGCCTTCGTCACCAACGGCAGTGCTCAGACCACGAGCCTTCAGCACAGCTTTCAGGTGATGGAAAATCTCGGTGCCCATGCGCAGACCTTCCGAGAAAGACTTGGCGCCAACTGGCTGGACCATGAATTCCTGGATGTCGACGTTGTTATCGGCGTGCTCGCCACCGTTGATGATGTTCATCATCGGTACCGGCATCGAGTACACACCCGGGGTGCCGTTGAGGTTGGCGATGTGTGCGTACAGCGGCAGATCCTGATCCTGCGCAGCCGCCTTGGCCGCAGCCAGGGACACGGCGAGGATGGCGTTGGCGCCCAGGGTTGCCTTGTTTTCGGTACCGTCGAGCTTGATCATCGCGTGGTCGAGGGCTTTCTGGTCGCTCGGGTCGGTGCCCAGCAGCAGATCGCGGATCGGACCGTTGATGTTGGCTACCGCCTTGAGCACGCCCTTGCCCAGGTAACGGCTCTTGTCGCCATCACGCAGCTCGAGCGCTTCACGCGAGCCAGTGGATGCACCGGACGGCGCGCAGGCGCTGCCGATGATGCCGTTGTCGAGAAGCACGTCCGCTTCCACGGTGGGATTGCCACGGGAGTCGAGAACTTCACGACCTTTGATGTCGACGATTTTTGCCATTGTTGTAAACACTCCAAAGTTGACGAAAACGACGCAGCTAGAGGAAATCTTTATCGTCGGCAAGCGAAGTACAGCGGGCAGACTTGCAGACGACAACGCTCACGCCCGAGGGCATGAGCGACAAATCGTGCGGTACTTTACCGGAGAATCGAGCGTTACGCGGTTTCTACCGTCGGAAAACTCTTCACCAGTTCGTCCAGAGCTTTGAGCTGGGCCAGGAATGGCTCCAGTTTGTCCAGACGCAAGGCGCAAGGGCCGTCGCATTTGGCGTTGTCCGGATCCGGATGCGCTTCGAGGAACAGACCCGCCAGCGACTGGCTCATGCCGGCCTTGGCCAGATCCAGAACCTGGGCACGGCGACCGCCGGCGGAGTCGGCACGACCGCCTGGCATTTGCAGCGCGTGGGTCACGTCGAAGAATACCGGGTATTCGAACTGCTTCATGATGCCGAAGCCGAGCATGTCGACCACGAGGTTGTTGTAGCCGAAGCTCGAACCACGCTCGCAGAGGATCAGCTGATCGTTACCGGCTTCCACGCACTTGTTCAGGATGTGTTTCATTTCCTGAGGCGCAAGGAATTGGGCTTTCTTGATGTTGATCACGGCATTGGTCTTGGCCATCGCCACGACCAGATCGGTCTGGCGCGACAGGAAGGCCGGCAACTGGATGATGTCGCAGACTTCAGCGACGACCGCGGCCTGGTCCGGCTCGTGGACGTCGGTGATGATCGGCACGCCGAACGCTTGCTTGATGTCCTGGAAGATGCGCATGCCCTCTTCCAGGCCAGGACCGCGATACGAGGTCACAGAAGAACGGTTGGCCTTGTCGAAGCTGGCCTTGAACACGTAAGGGATACCGAGTTTCTCGGTGACCTTCACGTACTCTTCGCAAACCTGCATGGCCATGTCCCGGCTTTCCAGCACGTTCATGCCGCCGAACAGGACCATGGGTTTGTCGTTGGCAATCTCGATGTCGCCGACGCGGATGATCTTCTGTGCCATCGGGTTACGCCTTCTTCTGGTGTTGAGCCAACGCGGCTTTGACGAAACCGCTGAACAGCGGATGACCGTCGCGTGGGGTCGAGGTGAACTCAGGGTGGAACTGGCAGGCAACGAACCATGGATGATCCGGCGCTTCAACCACTTCGACCAGCGCAGCATCGGCGGAGCGACCGGAAATCTTCAGGCCGGCTTCGATGATCTGCGGCAGCAGGTTGTTGTTCACTTCGTAACGGTGACGGTGACGCTCAACGATCACGTCCTTGCCGTAGCAATCATGGACTTTGGAGCCCGGCTCAAGCAGGCAATCCTGTGCGCCGAGACGCATGGTGCCGCCCAGATCGGACGCTTCGGTACGCACTTCGACAGCGCCGGTGGCGTCTTCCCACTCGGTGATCAGACCGACAACCGGATGGCCGCTGGCACGATCGAACTCGGTGGAGTTGGCGTCTTTCCAGCCCAGCACGTTACGGGCGAACTCGATGACCGCCACTTGCATGCCCAGGCAGATGCCGAGGTACGGAACCTTGTTTTCGCGAGCGTACTGAACGGCAGTGATCTTGCCTTCCACGCCACGCAGACCGAAGCCGCCCGGCACCAGAATCGCGTCAACACCTTCGAGCAGCGCAGTGCCCTGGTTCTCGATGTCTTCGGAATCGATGTAGCGCAGGTTGACCTTGGTGCGGTTGCTGATGCCGGCATGGCTCATCGCTTCGATCAGCGACTTGTAGGCGTCGAGCAGTTCCATGTACTTGCCGACCATGGCGATGGTCACTTCGTGTTCCGGGTTCAGCTTGGCATCGACCACTGCGTCCCACTCGGACAGATCGGCGCTGCCGCACTGCAGACCGAAACGCTCAACGACGAAATCGTCCAGACCCTGCGAATGCAGGATGCCCGGGATCTTGTAGATGGTATCGGCGTCTTCCAGAGCAATGACCGCACGTTCTTCAACGTTGGTGAACTGGGCGATCTTGCGACGCGAGGACACGTCGATCGGGTGATCGGAGCGGCACACCAGCACGTCTGGCTGCAGACCGATCGAACGCAGTTCCTTGACGGAGTGCTGGGTCGGTTTGGTCTTGGTTTCGCCAGCGGTGGCGATGTACGGTACCAGCGTCAGATGCATCAGCATCGCGCGCTTGGCGCCGACTTCGAAACGCAACTGGCGGATGGCTTCGAGGAACGGTTGCGACTCGATGTCACCGACGGTGCCACCGATCTCGACCATCGCCACGTCTGCGTCACCGGCACCCTTGATGATGCGGCGCTTGATTTCGTCGGTGATGTGCGGGATTACCTGGATGGTTGCACCCAGGTAGTCGCCACGGCGCTCTTTGCGCAGCACGTGCTCGTAGACACGGCCGGTGGTGAAGTTGTTGTTCTGGGTCATGGTCGTGCGGATGAACCGCTCGTAGTGCCCCAGATCCAGGTCGGTCTCGGCGCCGTCGTGGGTGACGAACACTTCACCGTGCTGGAACGGACTCATGGTGCCTGGATCGACGTTGATGTACGGATCCAGCTTCAGCATGGTGACCTTAAGCCCCCGCGCCTCCAGGATAGCCGCCAATGAAGCCGAGGCAATGCCTTTCCCCAATGAAGAAACAACACCGCCCGTGACGAATATGTAGCGCGTCATGAAAAACCCTAGAAGTCTGCGTTAAAGCGGAACGAGCCGCCGGGGAAAGCGAAGGAAGGCCGAAGCCCCCGATCACCTGCATTAATCACAGTGCACCTTTCGAAAAAACCGCCGCGTTGTGACAGACCGGCAGATGAAACACCGGTACGTTGCTCGCTACACATTTTTTGGAATCGCCCAGCAAAGACTGCTTGGTAATCGGCAACTCCTGCAATTCAGGCGAATCCACAGAAGTTGTATCAAGAAGGGAGCGTAGTCTACCGGAATGCTCCTTTCAGCTCAAACCTTGATCTTCGTCTGTTGGCTGCCAGTGCAATGTCCAGCCTTCGTCCATCTGACCAGCAAGACCCGGCAGGTTCGCCACGGCGAGCAATTCTTCGCCACGAAACAGCAGCGGCAATCTGCCACGCACGAAGGCCGGCACCGCGCGCTCGTTGAGCAGACGCTTGAGATCACGACTGCCGCGCTCGGCCATTCGCATGACCTCACCGCCCTGCCGATAGGCAATACGCAAAGGCCCGGATGGAGCTTGCCCGTGGAGCATGACGCGTCCGTTATCCGGCAAGCGTAGCGCTGAAGTCGGGGTCTGCCAGTCGGCGCCGATCACTGGCGTACCCAACCAACTGCCGCTCAGCCACCAGACTCGACCGGCGCTGCGGTGCAGCTCTCCGTCGGCCAGACGCCAGATCGGCGAAGCGTCGGCGCCGGCATTGCACAGCGTTGTCCAACCCGACCAATGGTCAGCATCCGGCAGCCGGGTCAACGGTTCGAGCCAGTGGCTGAGGGCATTTCGCTGGCGCGCGTCAGACAACGCCGTCAATGGTGTCAGCTCCAGCGATGGCACACCCAGCCAAGCGAATTCATGGGGCGTTTCGGCTTGTGCGAGATCAATCTGCGCCAGCTCATCGAGCAAGCCCTGCGCCTCACGCAGATGCGCAGCCGTTCGCGCCATGCTGGCCTGCGCTTGCGGCCAGCGCTCGGCCAGCAGCGGCATGACTTGATGGCGCAGGTAATTGCGCGAAAACTGGTGATCCTGATTCGACGGGTCTTCGATCCAGCGCAACCGATGCGCCTGTGCATAACTTTCCAGCTCGGCGCGGCTGACATCAAGTATCGGTCGAACCAGCGTGCCCTGCCCCACTGGACGCTGCTGCGGCATCGCGCCGAGCCCGCGGACACCGGCACCGCGCAACAGCCGAAACAGCAGCGTTTCCGCTTGGTCGTCGCGGTGTTGACCGGTCAGCAGTGCATCATCGGCTTGCGTCAGCGAATTGAACACGGCGTAACGCGCATCCCGCGCCGCCCGCTCCAGGCTCGCCCCGCCCTTCACGGTGACCCGCTCCACTTGCAACGGCACGCCCAGCGCATCGCAAACGTCTTGGCAATGTTGCGGCCACGCATCGGCCGCAGCCTGAAGGCCGTGGTGGATATGAATGGCGCTGAGCGCAGGGAGGGATTCAGTGTTCGCCAGGGTGGCGAGCAGATGCAGGAGGACGGTGGAATCGAGGCCACCGGAGAAGGCGATGCGCCAGTGAGCGACGTTGCGCCAGGGCTCAAGGTTCAGCAGAAGACGGGATGGCAAATCAATCATGGACTGACCCATAGCTCTCTCTTTGCCCCAAACAAATGTGGGAGCGAGCCTGCTCGCGAAGGCGGTTTAACATTCAACACATTCGTCGAGTGCTATACCGCTTTCGCGAGCAGGCTCGCTCCCACATAGGTATCGCGCTTCGACTTAGAGACCGTAGCTCATCAGGCGATCATAACGGCGCTTGAGCAGCGCTTCGTTATCGAACTGCTTGAGCATCGCCAGTTGCGAGCTCAGCTCGGCGCGGATCGAAGCGGCGGCAGCGGCCGGGTCACGATGGGCGCCACCCAGTGGCTCGCTGATCACCTTGTCGACGATACCCAGGCCTTTCAGACGCTCAGCGGTGATGCCCATTGCTTCAGCGGCATCCGGTGCTTTCTCGGCGGTTTTCCACAGGATCGATGCGCAACCTTCTGGCGAGATCACCGCGTAGGTCGAATATTGCAGCATGTTCAGTTGGTCGCAGACACCGATGGCCAGTGCGCCGCCGGAACCACCCTCACCAATTACGGTGGCGATGATCGGGGTCTTCAACCGCGCCATCACACGCAGGTTCCAGGCAATCGCTTCGCTCTGGTTGCGCTCTTCAGCGTCGATTCCAGGGTAGGCACCCGGGGTGTCGATGAACGTCAGGATCGGCATCTTGAAGCGCTCGGCCATCTCCATCAGACGGCAGGCCTTGCGATAGCCTTCAGGACGCGGCATGCCGAAGTTGCGGCGGACTTTCTCGCGCACTTCACGGCCTTTCTGATGACCGATGATCATCACCGGCTGGTCTTCCAGACGGGCGATACCGCCAACAATGGCTGCGTCGTCGGAGAAGTGACGGTCGCCGTGCAGTTCGTCGAACTCGGTGAAGATGTGCTCGATGTAATCGAGGGTGTAAGGGCGTTTCGGGTGACGCGCCAGGCGTGCGATCTGCCAGCTGGTCAGCTTGCCGAAGATGTCTTCGGTCAGCGTCTTGCTCTTGTCCTGCAGGCGGGAGATCTCATCGCCGATATTCAGCGAATTGTCATTACCGACCAAGCGCAACTCTTCGATCTTGGCTTGCAGGTCGGCGATCGGCTGTTCGAAATCTAGAAAATTCGGGTTCATAGGCGTCCGTCTTGGGTCGTGTCCCAAGTGAGCTTGGGCCGGCCGGTTGTCTATTCGCGCCCTACCTTAAGGGAGAGGCGCGCTGAGGTCGAGATTAAAAATTCAGGTTGCGGGCAAGCGCAATGATGGCACTTGCCGGTCAACGGTATTGGAGGAAGACGTTGTCTCGCCCGAACTGGTCACGCAGGGCTTGAATCAAGGTATCCGCCGGGTCGATCCGCCAGGTCTCGCCGAACTGCAGCAAGGTCTTCGCATCCGGGCTGGTGTACTCCATGGTCACCGGGCACGCGCCGCGATGACGCTTGAGCAGTTCGCCCAACCAGCGTAGCTGATCGCCTTTGAGATCCTGGGTGTGCAGCTTCAAGCGCAGGCTTTCGGCCAGATTGGTCCGCGCATCCTCCATGCTCATCACCCGCTTGACCCGCAGGCGCAGGCCGCCGGAGAAGTCGTCATTGCTGACCTCGCCTTCAACCACCACCATCGCGTCGGTCTGCAACAGTGATTGCGCCGAATGGAACGCATCGGCAAACAGCGACGCTTCGATCCGCCCGGAGCGGTCGTCGAGGGTGATGAAGCCCATCTTGTCGCCCTTCTTGTTCTTCATCACCCGCAGGGCAATGATCATCCCCGCTACGGTTTGCGTGTCACGCGCCGGCTTCAGGTCGATGATGCGCTGGCGGGCGAAACGGCGGATCTCGCCTTCGTATTCGTCGATCGGGTGACCGGTCAGGTACAGGCCCAGGGTGTCTTTTTCACCCTTGAGGCGTTCCTTGAGGGTCAGTTCCTTGGCTTTGCGATGAGACGCGTAAACGTCGGCGTCTTCTTCGACGAACAAGCCGCCAAACAGGTCGGCGTGGCCACTGTCGTGGGTTCGCGCGGTCTGCTCGGCCGCCTTGATCGCCTCTTCCATCGCCGCCAGCAGTACCGCGCGGTTACGGTCGATGTTGGCTTGATAGGCCTTTTGTTCGTCGTGGAAGTACGGGCCGAGGCGATCCAGCGCGCCGCTGCGAATCAAGCCATCAAGAGTTCGTTTGTTGATGCGCTTGAGGTCGACCCGCGCGCAGAAATCGAACAGATCCTTGAACGGACCGGCCTGACGCGCTTCGGTGATCGCTTCAACCGGACCTTCACCGACGCCTTTGATCGCGCCGAGGCCGTAAACGATGCGGCCGTCGTCGTTCACCGTGAACTTGAACTCCGAAGTGTTCACGTCCGGCGCGTCGAGGCGCAGCTTCATCGTCCGCACTTCTTCGATCAAGGTCACGACCTTGTCGGTGTTGTGCATATCCGCCGAGAGTACCGCAGCCATGAACGGCGCCGGGTAGTGAGCTTTCAGCCAAGCGGTCTGGTAGGACACCAGGCCGTAAGCGGCGGAGTGGGATTTGTTGAAGCCGTAACCGGCGAACTTTTCCACCAGGTCGAAAATGTTACCGGCAAGATCCGCGTCGATCCCGTTGGTCGCGCAACCCTCAATGAAACCGCCGCGCTGCTTGGCCATTTCTTCAGGCTTTTTCTTACCCATCGCTCGACGCAGCATGTCCGCACCGCCGAGGGTGTAACCGGCCATGACCTGAGCAATCTGCATCACCTGTTCCTGATACAGGATGATGCCGTAAGTCGGCGCCAATACCGGCTTGAGCCCGTCGTACTGGTAGTCCGAGTGCGGATACGCCAGTTCGGCGCGACCGTGCTTACGGTTGATGAAGTCGTCCACCATGCCCGATTGCAGCGGGCCCGGACGGAACAGTGCCACCAGTGCGATCAAGTCTTCCAGGCAGTCAGGCTTGAGCTTTTTGATCAGCTCTTTCATGCCCCGGGATTCAAGCTGGAACACCGCCGTGGTTTCGGCTTTTTGCAGCAACTGGTAGGTCGGCTTGTCGTCGAGCGGGATAAAGGCGATATCCAGCGGCGGCTCGTTGACCTTGGCGCGGTCGCGGTTGATGGTTTTCAGCGCCCAGTCGATGATCGTCAGGGTCCGCAGGCCGAGGAAGTCGAACTTCACCAGACCGGCGGCCTCAACGTCATCCTTGTCGAACTGGGTCACCAGACCGTCACCGGCCTCGTCGCAATAGATCGGCGAGAAGTCGGTCAATTTGGTCGGCGCGATTACCACACCACCGGCGTGTTTGCCGACGTTACGCACCACGCCCTCGAGCTTGCGCGCCATCTCCCAGATTTCCGCCGCTTCTTCATCGACCTTGATGAAGTCGCGCAGGATCTCTTCCTGCTCGTAGGCTTTTTCCAGGGTCATGCCGACTTCGAACGGAATCATCTTCGACAGACGATCCGCCAGGCCATAGGACTTGCCCTGCACCCGCGCCACGTCACGGACCACAGCCTTGGCGGCCATGGAACCGAAGGTGATGATTTGGCTCACCGCGTTGCGGCCGTATTTCTCGGCCACGTAATCGATCACCCGGTCACGGCCGTCCATGCAGAAATCGACGTCGAAGTCGGGCATGGAAACCCGTTCCGGGTTAAGGAAACGTTCGAACAGCAGGTCATATTCCAGCGGGTCGAGGTCGGTGATCTTCTGTACGTAAGCCACCAGCGATCCGGCACCCGACCCACGGCCCGGACCTACCGGTACGCCGTTGTTCTTGGCCCACTGGATAAAGTCCATCACGATCAGGAAGTAACCGGGGAAGCCCATCTGGATGATGATATCCAGCTCGAAATTCAAGCGGTCGACGTAGACCTGGCGCTTGGCTTCGTAGTCTTCGGTGGTGTCCTTGGGCAGCAGCACCGCCAGGCGTTCTTCGAGCCCTTCGAAGGAGACCTTGCGGAAATATTCGTCGATGGTCATGCCATCGGGGATCGGGAAGTTGGGCAGGAAGTGCGTGCCCAGCTTCACTTCGATGTTGCAGCGTTTTGCGATCTCGACGGTGTTTTCGATGGCGTCGGGAATATCGCTGAACAGCTCGAGCATTTCCTCGGCGCTTTTCAGGTATTGCTGATCGCTGTAATTCTTCGAACGACGCGGGTCATCGAGGGCGCGGCCTTCACCGATGCACACACGGGTTTCGTGGGCGGCGAAGTCTTCCTGCTTGATGAAGCGCACATCGTTGGTCGCCACCAGCGGCGCGCCAAGCTTGTCGGCCAGCGCCACGGCGCCGTGCAGTTGCTCTTCATCGTTGGGGCGGTTGGTGCGCTGGATTTCCAGATAGAAACGATCCGGGAACACCGCCATCCACTCGCGCGCCAAGGCCTCGGCTTCCGCCGGGTTGCCGCCGATCATGGCCATGCCGATCTCGCCTTCTTTGGCGGCGGACAGCATGATCAAACCTTCGTTGGCCTCGGCCACCCATTCGCGCTCGACGATGACCATGCCGTTGCGCTGGCCTTCGATAAAGCCGCGCGAGATCAGTTCGGTGAGATTGCGATAACCCTGAGCGTTCATCACCAGCAGGCTGAGGCGGCTCAGCGGTGCATCCGGGTCCTTGTTCGCCAGCCACAGGTCGGCGCCGCAGATCGGCTTGATGCCGGCGCCCATGGCGTTTTTATAGAACTTGACCAGGGAACACATGTTGTTCTGGTCGGTGACCGCGACTGCCGGCATGTTCATGGCGGTCAGCGCTTTGACCAGCGGCTTGATCCGCACCAGCCCGTCGACCAGGGAGTATTCAGTGTGCAGGCGTAGATGAACGAATGAAGCCGGCATAGTGATCCTGTCCAGTTACATAGAGACAACGAGGCCCGGATTGTACCGGGCCTCGAATAAAACATCAGCCTTGCGCCTAAACCTGCGTCAGGCTTTCCCGCGCCTCGTAAGCCAGGCGTACCGGGGCGAACGAGCGGCGGTGAATCGGCGTCGGGCCGAGCCGCGCCAGCGCTTCCAGATGAACGGGCGTCGGATAGCCTTTGTGGCCACCGATGCCGTAGCCCGGGTAGATCAATTCGAACGCCGCCATTTCGCGGTCACGACTGACCTTGGCCAGAATCGACGCCGCCGCGATCGCCGGCACCTTGCCGTCGCCCTGAATCACCGCCTCGGCACGCATCGGCAAATGCGGGCAGCGGTTACCGTCGATCATCGCCAGCTTCGGCTGAATATGCAGACCGGCAACCGCGCGCTGCATGGCCAGCATGGTCGCGTGGAGGATATTCAGATCGTCGATTTCTTCAACTTCGGCACGGGCGATGCACCAGCTCAGGGCTTTCTCGCAGATCTCGTCGTAGAGCTTTTCGCGCTTGGCTTCGGTGAGCTTTTTCGAATCGTCGAGGCCGAGGATAGGCCGGTTCGGATCGAGAATCACTGCTGCCGTTACCACCGCACCGCACAACGGGCCACGACCGACTTCATCAACACCGGCGACCAGTTCTTCGACTTCGGCTACCAGAGTGAAATCCAGGCCCATTTGCATGCTTGTCTTGCTCATTGTGGTTTGCCGATCAGGTCAAGGACGGCTTGCGCCGCCTGATTGGAAGCATCGCGCCGCAGCGTGCGGTGGATCTCGTCGAAACCGCGCGTCTGTTCATCACCGCCATCGATCAAGGGCGACAGTGTCTGCGCCAAGGCTTCGACAGTCGCATCATCCTGCAACAACTCCGGCACCAGCAAGCGCTGAGCGAGCAAATTGGGCAGCGACACGTACGGGCTCTTGACCATGCGTTTGAGAATCCAGAATGTCAGCGGCGCCAACCGATACGCCACCACCATCGGCCGCTTGTACAGCAGCGCTTCAAGGGTAGCAGTGCCGGAGGCGATCAACACGGCGTTGCACGCGGCGAGGGCCAAGTGGGATTTACCGTCGAGCAAGGTTACTGGCAAATCCCGGCCAGCAAGCAAGGCCTCGAGTTGCACCCGGCGGTCCGGGTTTGCACAAGGCATGACAAAGCGCACGCCCGGACGCATCGCGCGCAGACGTTCGGCGGTGTCGAGGAACAGCGCACCGAGGCGACTGACTTCCCCGCCACGGCTGCCCGGCATCAGCGCTACCAGCGGACCGTCGGCCAAGCCCAGTTCGGCGCGTGCAGCGGCGCGGTCGGCTTGCAGCGGAATGGTATCGGCCAAGGTGTGACCGACGAAACGCACCGGCACGCCTTTCTCTTCGTAGAATTTCGCCTCGAACGGCAACAGGGTCAGCATCAGATCGCAGCCTTCGCGGATCTTCAGCACCCGCTTCTGCCGCCATGCCCACACCGACGGGCTGACGTAATGCACGGTCTTGATCCCGGCCTGACGCAGCTTGAGTTCGATATTGAGGTTGAAATCCGGCGCATCGATGCCGATGAACACGTCCGGCTTGGCGGCGATCAGTGTGGCAATCAGCTCCTTGCGGCGCTTGAGCAACTCACGCAGCCGACCGAGGACTTCGACCAGGCCCATGACCGACAGGCGCTCCATGGGGAAGTACGAGGTCAGGCCTTCGGCCTGCATCAGCGGACCGCCGACACCGATGAACTCGACTGCCGGGTGCTGAGCCTTGAGCGCACGCATGAGGCCGGCGCCGAGAATGTCACCGGAAGCCTCACCCGCCACCAGCGCAATACGCAGATTGGCCATGATCAGCGGGTGATGCCGCGAGTCGATGCCTGGATCGAATCACGGAACACGGCGACTTCGGGGAACTGCGCAGAAGGCTCGGCCAGCTCGGCCAGCGCCTGTTCGACCGTCAGGCCCTGCCGATAGACCGTCTTGTAGGCACGGCGCAGCGCATGAATCGCGTCTTCGCTGAAACCGCGACGGCGCATGCCTTCGAAGTTCATGCTGCGCGCTTCGGCCGGGTTGCCGAACACGGTGACGAACGCCGGAACGTCCTTGCCGATCGCCGTGCCCATGCCGGAAAAGCTGTGGGCGCCGATGTGGCAGTACTGATGCACCAGGGTGAAACCGGAGAGGATCGCCCAGTCGTCAACGTGTACATGCCCGGCCAACGCAGTGTTGTTGACCAGAATGCAGTGGTTGCCGATGACGCTGTCATGGCCGATGTGGGCATAGGCCATGATCAGGTTGTGATCACCCAGGGTGGTTTCCGAACGGTCCTGCACGGTGCCACGGTGAATGGTCACGCCTTCACGAATGACGTTGTGGTCGCCGATCACCAGGCGGGTTTCCTCGCCTTTGTACTTCAGATCCGGGGTGTCTTCGCCTACCGAAGAAAACTGGTAGATGCGATTGTGCTTGCCAATGCGGGTCGGCCCCTTGAGGATCACGTGCGGCCCGATCAAGGTACCCTCGCCGATTTCCACACCTGCGCCGATGATCGACCACGGGCCGACCTCGACGCCGTCAGCCAGAACGGCGGACGGATCGATGATTGCGCGAGGGTCAATCAAACTCATACTTTCTGTTCCGCGCAGATGATTTCTGCCGAGCAGACCGGCTTGCCGTCCACCGAAGCCTGGCATTCGAACTTCCAGATCTTGCGCTTGCAGCTGATGAAGGTCGCTTCAAGGATCAACTGATCGCCCGGCTTGACTGGCTGACGGAAGCGCAGCTTGTCGGAACCGACGAAGTAATACAGGGTGCCGTCGGCCGGTTTGACGTCGAGCATCTTGAAACCGAGGATCCCGGCAGCCTGAGCCATCGCTTCGATGATCAGCACGCCCGGCATGATTGGATGCGCAGGGAAGTGACCATTGAAGAACGGTTCATTGATGCTGACATTCTTGTAGGCGCGAATTCGCTTGCCTTCAGTGTCCAGTTCCACCACCCGGTCCACCAGCAGGAACGGGTAACGGTGAGGCAGGTATTCGCGAATCTCGTTGATGTCCATCATTTCAGGGGAAAGCCTATGTAAAGATTGGGAGCGCGACTGACGCGCACTCCTCTAGCAAATCAAGGAGGCAGTCCAGAGGCTGTGCACACTTGATATGGAAATGGTATCAGCCATCAGATGAAGCATTACCGTCAGGGGTCACTTCCCCAACGCGCTTTTCCAGCTGTTTCAACCGTCGCGCGATGTCATCGAGCTGACGGATGCGGGCCGCGCTTTTGCGCCATTCGGCCGCCGGTTGCATGGCTGTGCCGGAAGAATAGGCGCCCGGCTCGGTAATCGAGTGAGTCACCATGGTCATCCCGGTCAGGAAAACGTTGTCGCAAATGTCAATGTGGCCGACCAGACCAACACCGCCGGCGAGCATGCAGTGCTTGCCGATCTTGGTGCTGCCGGAAATGCCAACGCACGCAGCCATGGCGGTGTGATCACCGACCTGGACGTTGTGCGCGATCTGAATCTGGTTGTCGAGCTTCACACCGTTGCCGATCACAGTATCGGCCAGAGCGCCGCGGTCGATGGCGGTGTTCACGCCGATCTCGACATCGTCGCCGATGGTCACGCCACCGATCTGGGCGATTTTTTGCCAGACACCTTTTTCGTTGGCGAAGCCGAAGCCCTCACCGCCGATCACTGCGCCGGACTGAATAACCACACGCTTGCCGATGCGCACATCGTGATACAGCGTAACGCGCGGAGCGAGCCAGCCGCCTTCACCGATTTCGCTGCGCGCGCCGACTACGCAATGCGCGCCCAGCGTTACCTGTGCAGCGATGCGTGCACCGGCTTCGATCACCACGAACGGACCGATGCTGGCACTTGGGTCAACCACCGCGTCCGCCGCGATCACCGCTGTCGGATGAATCCCGCCAGCCGCTTTTGGCTTTGGATCGAACAGATGCGAAATACGTGCATAGGCCAGGTAAGGATCAGGCACCACCAGGGCATTACCGGCAAAACCCTCAGCGTCGGCTTCCTTGAGCAGCAGTGCAGCTGCTTGAGAACCGGCCAGGTATTTGCGGTATTGGGGATTTGCCAGAAAGCTCAACTGAGCTGGGCCAGCCTCTTGCAAAGTGGCTAGCCCAGTAATTTGCCTCTCGGGGTCGCCACGCAGGGTGGCGCCGAGGTGCTCGGCCAACTGGCCGAGCCTGATAGTCACGGTCATGGGTTACTTCAGCTGATTCATGCGCTCGATAACCTGGCGCGTGATGTCGTACTGAGGTTTGACATCAATGACTGCGCCACGCTCGAACACCAGGTCAAAACCACCCTTCTTGATGACTTCTTCCACAGCGCTGTCCAGTTTCGGCTTCAGCTGCTTGAGCATTTCACGGTCGGCAACGGCTTTGGCTTCGTTCAGCTCTTTGGACTGGAACTGGAAGTCGCGGGCCTTTTGCTTGAATTCCAGCTCCAGACGCTCACGCTCGCCCTGCTGCATTTTGTCGCCACCGGCCATCAGACGGTCCTGAATGCCTTTGGCGCTGCTTTCCAGGGTTTTCAGCTTGGTCAGTTGCGGACCGAACTTCTTCTCGGCATCCACGGCGTACTTCTTCGCCGCGTCGGATTCCAGCAGTGCCATCTGATAGTTCAGCACGGCAATTTTCATGTCGGCGAACGCCGGGCCTGCCACCAGTACGGAGGCCAGGAGAACCAATTGAGTCAACTTACGCACGATGCACTCCTACAAAATCCATTGTCGTTATCTTGGGTCAGACGCTTAGAACGTCTGGCCGAGGGAGAATTGGAACACTTGAGTTTCAGCGTCATCCGGTTTCTTGATCGGCATCGCCAGGGCGAAGCTCAACGGACCCAGTGCGGTGACCCAGGTCACGCCGACACCGACGGAACTGGCCATGTTGCTCAGGCTGATGTCGTTGCACTTGGTGTTGGACGAGGAACCGTTCGCGTTCGTAGTGTCCTTGCACTGCGAGTCAAACACGTTACCGACATCCCAGAAAACCGAAGTCCGCAGGGAACGCTGATCCTTGACGAATGGCAGCGGGAACAGAACTTCTACACCGCCCTGGATCAGGACGTTACCACCGAACGGCAGCGGATCCTGGTCCGGATCAAGCGACGTGCCCGGATTGGTGCCACGGCTCGGCGTACTGCGCGGGCCGAGGGTGCTGTCCTTGAAGCCACGAACCGAGTTGAAACCACCGGCATAGTAGTTTTCATAGAACGGCAGACCATCGGTCGAACCGTAACCGTCGCCATAACCGAGTTCGGAGTGCAGGCGCAGTGTGTAGTTTTCGGTGATCGGCTGGAACAGCTGACCACGGTAGTCAAGTTTGAAGAACGACAGGTCGCTGCCCGGAATGGTGGTTTCCAGGGTCAGGCTCTGGGAACGACCACGGGTCGGCAACACGCCTTTGTTCAGGGTCGACTCGGACCAACCGGCCGAGGCCTTGAAGTTCAGGTAGTTGTCGCCTTCCTTGTCGACGAAATCGAAAATCTCGTCAACGGTATAGCGACCGGTGTTGATCTTGTCCTGCTGAGCAGACAGACCGAAGGTCAGACGCGATGTTTCGCTGATCGGGTAGCCAACGTTGACGCCAGCGCCCAGGCTGTCGACGGCGTAGCTCGAGATATCGGCATCGAGCTCATCGTAGTCAGTGGTGCGATAGAACGCGTTGTAACCCAGGCTCACGCCATCAGCGGTCCAGTACGGGTCCACATAGCCGAAGTTGTAGCGGCTCTGGTATTCGCTGCGGGTCAGACCGATGCTGACGCGGTTACCGGTACCGAGGAAGTTGTTCTGGGTGATCGAGCCACCGAGGATCAGACCGGCGCTCTGGGCGAAACCGACGCTCGCGGTGATCGAACCGGAAGCCTGTTCTTCAACGGCGTAGTTCACATCAACCTGGTCGTCGACACCTGGCACGGCCGGGGTTTCAACGTTGACTTCCTTGAAGAAGCCCAGACGCTCCAGACGGGTCTTGGACTGGTCGATCAGGTAGGTCGAAGCCCAGCCGCCTTCCATCTGACGCATTTCACGACGCAGCACTTCGTCTTCGGACTTGGTGTTGCCACGGAAGTTGATGCGGTTGACGTAGGCACGCTTGCCCGGATCGACAGCGAAGAGGATGTCTACAGTGTGGTCATCATCGTGCGGCTGAGGCACGCCGTTGACGTTGGCGAAGGTGTAGCCCTCGTTACCCAGACGACGGGTGATCAGCTCGGAGGTGGTGGTCATCAGCTTGCGCGAGAACACCTGGCCCTTCTGCACCAGCAACAGCGACTTGATCTGCTCTTCAGGGACTTTCAGGTCGCCACTGAGCTTGACGTCACGAACGGTGTACTTCTCGCCTTCGGTGACGTTGACGGTGATGTACACGTGCTTCTTGTCCGGGGTAATCGATACCTGGGTCGAAGCGATGTCCATGTTGATGTAGCCGCGGTCCAGATAGTAGGAACGCAGACGCTCCAGGTCACCGGAGAGTTTTTCACGGGCATATTTGTCATCGTTCTTGAAGAACGACAGCCAGTTGGTGGTTTTCAGTTCGAACAGGTCAGTCAGGTCTTCCTCAGGGAAAACCGTATTGCCTACCACGTTGATGTGCTGGATGGCGGCAACGGTACCTTCGTTGATCTTCACCTTCAGACCCACCCGGTTACGCGGCTGCGAAACCACTTCGGTGTCGACGGTAGCGGAGTAACGACCCTGGGCAACGTACTGACGCTGCAGTTCGTTACGCACACCCTCGAGGGTGGCGCGCTGGAAGATTTCGCCTTCGGCCAGACCGGATTGCTTGAGGCCCTTCATCAGGTCTTCAGTGGAAATCGCCTTGTTGCCTTCGATTTCAATACTGGCGACCGAAGGACGCTCGACGACGGTGATGACCAGAACGTTGCCTTCGCGGCCCAGCTGGATATCTTGAAAGAAACCGGTTTTGAACAACGCACGAGTGGATTCCACCAGGCGACGATCATCCGCCTGCTCGCCGACGTTCAACGGCAAGGCACCAAAGACGCTACCCGCGGAGACCCGCTGGAGGCCATTGACGCGAATATCAGAGATAGTGAAGGACTCGGCGTGAACTTCGGCGATCATCAATACGGTGAGAACCGCAGTTAGCAGCAGACGTTTCATGAAGTCCTTTCTTATTCCAACTGGCAATAAACAAACTGCCGCAAAATGCGGCAGATTCGCAATTCAGCGAAGCGTTACAGTCGACCCAGATCGTTGACCAGAGCAAGCAACATCACCCCGACCACCAAACTGATACCGATCTGTATCCCCCAACCTTGCACCCGATCCGACAAGGGGCGACCACGCACCCACTCGATCAGATAAAACAACAAATGCCCCCCATCCAGTACAGGAATGGGCAGCAAATTCAGAACGCCCAGGCTAATACTCAGATAAGCAAGGAAATTCAGGAAATCAGCGACGCCCGACTGGGCAGAAGCGCCCGCCACTTTAGCAATGGTTATCGGTCCACTCAAGTTTTTTACCGAGAGCTCGCCGAACAGCATTTTCTTCAGTGAATCCAGCGTCAGAATGCTCATGGTCCAAGTGCGACGGGCACCCTCGCCAATCGCGGCCAGCGGGCCATAACTGACCTCGCGGATCATTTCCGGCGGCCAGTCGATGGCTTTGACGCCAGCGCCCAGATAACCGCTTGGCGCTTTGCTTTCACCGCGCGCCGCCAGGGTCACAGGGACGTCGATTTGAGCATTGTCGCGCTCGATGCGCAGCATGATTTTGGTATCAGGACGCGTACGAACGGTATCGACCACTTGCTGCCAGTCATCGAGCGGCTGGCCATCAAGCGCCAGCAATCGATCGCCGGTTTTCAGCCCCGCCGCCTGAGCCGGACCTTTCGGGTCCAGCTCGGCAAGCACCGGCGGCAAGGCCGGACGCCAAGGACGAATGCCCAGCGAGCGGATCGGATCCGGCTCGTCGGCGCCTTTTAGCCAGTTATCCAGGGCCAGCGTGCGCGGCGATTCTGCCGTCGAACCCTGCTCGCGCACCAGCAATTGAATGGCGCCGCTCTCACCGAGACGGCGCACCAGTTGCAGATTGACCGCAGCCCAACCTGACGTTGGCTCGCCATCGATCGATACAATCTCCTGGCCAGCGTTCAGACCAGCCTTGGCGGCAATGCTGCCAGACTCGACCGCGCCAATGACCGGACGCACCTGCTCGCTGCCGAGCATCGCCAAGACCCAAAAGAAGACTAACGCCAGCAGGAAGTTAGCAATCGGGCCAGCGGCAACAATGGCGATACGCTGACGTACCGATTTGCGATTGAACGACTGATCGAGTTGATCGACCGGCACTTCGCCTTCGCGCTCGTCGAGCATCTTGACATAGCCGCCCAAGGGAATCGCGGCGACCACGAATTCAGTGCCTTGCTTGTCATGCCAGCGCAGCAACGGCATGCCAAAGCCCACGGAAAACCGCAGAACCTTGACGCCACAGCGGCGCGCGACCCAGAAGTGGCCGAATTCGTGGAAGGTGACCAGCACACCCAAGGCGATCAGGGTGCCGGCAATCATATAGAGCGCGCTCATCTACTTTCTCCGCAATCCTGTTCAGTGTCGCGTGTCGCCGTTGCATTACAAAAAACTATCGGCCGTGCCGACTCAACCATTGCTCGGCCAGCAATCGCGCTTTCGCGTCCGCCGTAAACACGGCGTCGAGGTCGTGCAGAGCCACCACCGGCTCCAGATTCAAGACTTCCTCGATGATACTCGCGATTTCCAGGTAGCGAACCCGTCCGTCGAGAAACGCTGCCACGGCCACTTCATTGGCCGCGTTGAGCATCGCCGGCGCGCTGTCGCCAGCTTCGGCCGCCTGACGGGCCAAACGCAGACAGGGGAAACGACTTTCATCGGGTGCTTCGAAATCCAGTCGCGCAATGGCAAACAGATCCAGTGGCGGTACGCCGGAATCGATACGCTCAGGCCAGGCCAGGGCGTTGGCGATCGGCGTGCGCATGTCCGGATTACCCAACTGCGCCAGGACCGAGCCATCGACGTAATCCACCAGAGAATGGATCACGCTCTGCGGATGAATCACAACTTCGACCTGAGACGGTTTGGCGTCGAACAACCAGCAGGCTTCGATCAGTTCCAGGCCCTTGTTCATCATGCTTGCCGAATCCACGGAGATCTTGCGCCCCATGGACCAGTTCGGATGTGCACACGCCTGCTCAGGCGAAACATTCGCCAGCTCGGACATCGGCGTCTGCCGGAAAGGCCCGCCAGAGGCGGTCAGCAAGATCCGCCGCACCCCCACCGAGTTCAAGCCGCGCGCGAAATCCGCGGGCATGCACTGAAAAATCGCGTTGTGCTCACTGTCGATCGGCAGCAGCACCGAGCCACTTTTGCGCACGGCCTGCATGAACAGCGCGCCGGACATCACCAGCGCTTCTTTGTTGGCCAGCAGAATTTTCTTGCCCGCCTCCACCGCAGCCAGTGTCGGACGCAAACCCGCCGCACCGACAATGGCCGCCATGACCGCGTCGACTTCAGGCGCGGAGGCAACCTGACACAGGCCCTCCTCACCTACCAGCACACGAGTCGGCAAACCGGCTGCACGCAAGTCATCCTGCAACCCACGCGCCGCAGCACCTTCAGGCACCACGGCAAATTGCGGTACATGACGAACGCACAGCGCGAGCAATTCGCTAAGACGGGTGAAACCACTCAATGCAAAAACCTGATAACGCTCAGGATGACGCGCAATCACATCCAGGGTGCTCAGACCGATCGAACCGGTCGCACCCAACACGGTAATCTGCTGGGGACGACTCACGGGGCGGCCATCCAGAGCAATACGGCGAACACCGGAATGGCTGCGGTCAGGCTGTCGATGCGATCCAGCACGCCACCATGCCCGGGCAGCAGATTACTGCTGTCCTTGATGCCGGACTGGCGCTTGAACATGCTTTCGGTAAGGTCACCGACCACGGAAATGAAGACGATCACTGCCGCGCCAACCAGGCCTTTGAGCAGTTCGGCCACGGTCCAGTCGCGCACCAGCCCGACGATCGCGGTAATCACCAGACTCAGCGCCAGACCACCGTAAACACCTTCCCAGCTCTTGCCCGGACTGACCTGCGGCGCCAGCTTGCGCTTGCCGAACTTGCGTCCGGAGAAATAAGCGCCGATGTCCGCGCCCCAGACCAGCACCATCACGGCCATGATCAACCAGTTACCCAGCGGGTACTGCTTGATCTGCACTAGACCCTGCCACGCAGGCAGCAGGATAAGCAAGCCGATCAGCAGCTTGGTTGCCGCTGTGGACCAGTGCGCGCTGGAGCGTGGATACGTCAGCACCAGATAAGTCGCAATCGCCCACCAGATCACCGATGCACCGAGCACCCAAGGCGCAAGGCCCGGCAGCACATACATGACGAACAGCATCAGGGCGACCACAGCGGCAAAGCCGATGCGGAACGATTGTGCGGTGAAGCCGGCCAGACGCGCCCATTCCCAGGCACCGAGGCTCACCACCAGGCCAATGAACAGCGCGAAGCCGGCACCTTTGAGCAGGAAAAACCCGCACAAGGCGATCGGCAGCAGGATCAGTGCAGTGATGATTCGTTGTTTAAGCATTAAACCCGGGCTCCAGCTTCGACCTGCTCGCTCGTTTTACCGAAGCGACGCTGGCGTGAAGCGAAATCGGCCAGCGCGGTGCGCATGGCGTCGTGTTTGAAGTCCGGCCAGAACAGGTCGGAGAAGTACAGCTCGGCGTAGGCCAGCTGCCACAGCAGGAAGTTGCTGATGCGATGCTCGCCACCGGTGCGAATGCACAGGTCAGGCAACGGCAGATCGCCGGTAGCCAGACACGTTTGCAGCAGATCCGGGGTAATGTCCTCCGGGCGCAAATGCCCGGCCTGGACTTCACGCGCCAGACGTTGCGCGGCCTGAGCGATATCCCACTGGCCGCCATAATTGGCGGCGATCTGCAGGACAAAGCGGTTGGCACCGACCGTCATGGCCTCGGCCTCGCGCATCGCCGCCTGAAGCTCAGGGTGGAAGCGCGAACGATCACCAATGATGCGCAGGCTGATGTTGTTGTCGTTGAGACGCTTGGCCTCACGACGCAGCGCCTTGAAGAATAGATCCATCAAAGCGCTGACTTCATCGGCCGGGCGCTGCCAGTTTTCACTGGAGAAGGCGAACAGGGTCAGGACTTCGACCTTGGCCTCAGCGCACACCTCGATCACCGCCCGCACAGCATCCACGCCCGCTTTATGCCCGGCGACACCCGGCATAAAGCGTTTTTTCGCCCAGCGATTATTGCCATCCATGATGATCGCGACATGGCGCGGCACCGCGGACGGCGCAGTCTGCTTGGTCTTGTCCATTTAAAGCTCGACCCTTATACGGCCATCAGGTCTTTTTCTTTCTCGTCCGTGGCCTTGGTGATCTGGGCCTCGGATTCTTTGGTCAGCTTATCGATATCGGCGATGGCACGACGCTCTTCGTCTTCGCTGATTTCCTTGTCCTTGACCAGTTTTTTCAGCTCACCCAAAGCATCGCGACGGATGTTGCGCACGGCTACGCGCGCGTCTTCGGCTGCACTGCGGGCCTGCTTGGTGAAGCCTTTGCGCGTTTCTTCGGTAAGGGCAGGCATCGGGATCAACAGCAACTCGCCCAGATTGGTCGGGTTGAGGTTCAGACCGGCGCTCTGGATTGCCTTGTCGACGGCAGCGAGCATGTTGCGCTCGAAGGCCACGACCTGCAGGGTGCGCGAATCCTTCACGGTGACGTTGGCAACGCCGCTCAGCGGAGTGTCAGTGCCGTAGTAAGGCACCATGACGCTGCCAAGGATGCTCGGGTGAGCCTTGCCGGTACGAATCTGGCCGAACGCGTGGTTCAGAGATTCCAGGGATTTCTGCATACGCGCTTGGGCGTCTTTCTTGATTTCGTTGATCATTGTTGGCCTTCCTCGATCAAAGTCCCTTCAGCGCCGCCGTGCACGATGTTCAGCAGGGCGCCGGGCTTGTTCATGTTGAATACGCGCAGCGGCATCTTGTGATCGCGGCACAGGCAGATAGCAGTCAGATCCATTACACCCAGCTTGCGATCCAGTACTTCATCATAAGTCAGATGATCGAACTTCTCGGCATGCGGGTCCTTGAACGGGTCTGCGGTGTACACGCCATCAACCTTGGTGGCCTTGAGCACAACGTCGGCGTCGATTTCGATTGCACGCAGGCAGGCTGCCGAATCCGTGGTGAAGAACGGATTGCCGGTACCGGCCGCGAAGATCACGACGTCCTTGGAGTTCAGGTGGCGCATGGCTTTGCGGCGATCGTAATGATCGGTCACACCGACCATGGAAATGGCCGACATGACGATGGCCGAGATATTGGCACGTTCCAGCGCATCGCGCATGGCCAAGGCGTTCATCACAGTGGCCAGCATGCCCATGTGGTCGCCCGTGACCCGATCCATACCGGCTTTGCTCAGGGCTTCGCCACGGAAAAGGTTGCCACCGCCGATCACCAGACCGACCTGCACGCCGATGCCGACCAGCTGGCCGACTTCCAGCGCCATGCGATCCAGTACCTTCGGATCGATCCCGAACTCTTCCGAGCCCATCAGGGCCTCGCCGCTAAGCTTGAGTAGAATGCGTTTATAGCGAGCCTGATAACCACTGCCCTGCTGAGCCATTGCGAATCTCTCCTGCGGCGTATTTAAAATTCTTTGCGAGCTGTTTACAGCTGGCGTTCACTCTAGCTTGGCGCTGCTGCAGCGCCATCGGAACATGGCTTTGTAAGTCAGTTCCGGGTGGAAACCAAATAAAAAATTGGTACCCCATCTGAAAAGAGGCTGCGCGCGTTAGCGGGCAGCCTCTTTCGGGCGACAGTTGAAAAACCGTCTTATTGCTTGGCGGCAGCCAGCTGGGCAGCAACTTCTTCAGCGAAGTTGTCGACCGGCTTCTCGATGCCTTCGCCTACTTTGAAGTAAGTGAAGGAAACGATTTCAGCACCGGCTTTCTTGGCCAGCTCGCCAACCTTGACTTCAGGGTTCTTGACGAACGCCTGCTCGACCAGGCTCGCTTCTGCCAGGAACTTGCTGATACGGCCTTTGACCATGTTCTCAACAATGTTTTCTGGCTTGCCTTTGATCTTTTCTTCGTTCAGTTGCAGGAACACAGCTTTCTCACGCTCGATCGCTTCGGCGGAGACTTGCGAAGGCAGCAGGAACTCAGGGTTGCTTGCAGCAACGTGCATAGCGATGTCTTTGGCCAGCTCGACGTCACCGCCTTTCAGGACAACAGCAACACCGATCTTGTTACCGTGCAGGTAGGTGCCGACAACGTCACCTTCTACGCGTACCAGACGACGGATGTTGACGTTCTCGCCGACTTTGGCAACCAGCGCTTCACGAGCCGATTCCTGAGCGGCGATCAGCGGAGCTGCGTCGGTCAGTTTTTCGTCGAAAGCTTTTTCTACGCTGGCAGCAACGAAGTTCTTGAAGTCGTCTTGCAGGGCCAGGAAGTCGGTCTGCGAGTTGACTTCCAGCAGCACGGCTGCCTTGTCATTCGATTTGATGGCGATTGCGCCTTCAGCGGCAACGTTGCCAGCTTTTTTCGCAGCCTTGATGGCGCCCGAAGCACGCATGTCATCAATGGCTTTTTCGATGTCGCCGTCAGCCTTTTCCAGGGCTTTCTTGCAATCCATCATGCCTTCGCCGGTACGCTCGCGCAGTTCTTTGACCAACGCTGCAGTAATTGCTGCCATTTTCAAATTCCTCTTGGATAGGTTTTCAACCATTCCACCCGATCGAACGGGCGTTCAATTCTTCCCGAACCACCCATGTTGGCTGCCGCACATGACAAATACAGACGTGGGCGCCGACAAATGGTTTTCGAGGTGGCAAAAAGGGGGCCAAGCCCCCTTTTTGCTTACTGAGTCAACGCCAGGGGCGTCGATTACTCAGCTGCAGCCTGAGTTTCTTCAGCTGCGAATTCTACAGTACCGCCAGCAACGTTGTTGCGGCCGCGGATAACTGCGTCAGCCATCGAACCCATGTACAGCTGGATAGCGCGGATGGCGTCATCGTTGCCTGGAATGATGTAGTCAACGCCTTCCGGGCTGCTGTTGGTATCGACAACGCCGATGACCGGAATGCCCAGCTTGTTGGCTTCGGTGATCGCGATGCGCTCGTGGTCAACGTCGATCACGAACAGTGCGTCTGGCAGACCGCCCATGTCCTTGATGCCGCCCAGCGAACGATCCAGCTTCTCAAGATCACGGGAGCGCATCAGCGCTTCTTTCTTGGTCAGCTTGGCGAAAGTACCGTCTTCGGCTTGAACTTCAAGGTCACGCAGACGCTTGATGGAAGCACGAATGGTCTTGAAGTTGGTCAGCATGCCGCCCAACCAGCGGTGATCGACGTACGGCGAACCGCAACGTGCTGCTTCTTCAGCAACGATCTTGCCAGCGGAACGCTTGGTGCCGACGAACAGAATCTTGTTTTTGCCCTGGGCCAGACGCTCTACGAAAGTCAGAGCTTCGTTGAACATTGGCAGGGTTTTTTCAAGGTTGATGATGTGAATCTTGTTACGCGCGCCGAAAATGTACTTGCCCATTTTCGGATTCCAGTAACGGGTTTGGTGACCGAAGTGCACACCGGCCTTCAGCATATCGCGCATGTTGACTTGGGACATGATAGTTCCTTGATAAGTCGGGTTTGGCCTCCACGCATCCCAATGACCAACCAGAGGCATAAAGCCCAAGGCACCCAGGTCATCGTGTCGACACGTGTGTGGATTTAAGCTTTTCGGGGCATCCCCGGAAAGCGGCGCATTTTATACCACAGGGTGCGCAGAAACGGAACCCGGAATCTGTATTCGCACCAAGGACATGGGCGCAGCCCCCTTGGAATCGGCTCGATGGGCACCATTGTATAGACACAAGCCAGACATGCAGGCGCGGATTTGCGCCTCCCGTCTGGTAGAATCGCGTTTTTCAGGGTCGCAAAATGTACGCTTGCCACCCAATTCGTATCCGTAAGCGCCGCCGAGCGCAGAGAGAGCCTGTATGACCGTCAACCTCAAAACCCCCGAGGACATCGCTGGCATGCGTGTCGCCGGCAAACTGGCCGCCGATGTGCTGGAAATGATTGCCGAACATGTCAAACCGGGCGTGACCACCGATCAGCTCAACCAGATTTGCCACGACTACATCGTCAATGTGCAGCAGGCCATCCCTGCCCCGCTCAACTACAAGGGCTACCCGAAGTCGATCTGCACTTCGATCAACCATGTGGTCTGCCACGGCATCCCTAACGACAAGCCGCTGAAAAACGGCGACACCCTGAACATCGACGTCACGGTGATCAAAGACGGCTACCACGGTGATACCAGCCGCATGTTCCACGTCGGCGAAGTGCCGGTCTGGGCCGAGCGTCTGTCGCAGGTCACCCAGGAATGCATGTACAAGGCCATCGAGATCGTCAAACCTGGCTGCCGCCTCGGCGACATCGGCGAAGTCATCCAGAAGCACGCGGAAAAGAACGGTTTCTCGGTGGTGCGCGAGTTCTGCGGTCACGGCATCGGCAAGGTCTTTCACGAAGAACCGCAGATTCTGCACTACGGTCGCGCCGGCACCGGCATGGAACTGAAGGCCGGTATGACCTTCACCATCGAGCCGATGATCAACCAGGGCAAGGCCGACACCAAGGTTCTGGGCGACGGCTGGACCGCGATCACCAAGGACCGCAAGCTCTCGGCACAGTGGGAACACACCCTGCTGGTCACCGACACCGGCTACGAGATCTTCACCTTGCGCAGCGATGACACCATCCCGCGTGTCTCGGCCTGACACCCAGAACGCTCCCAGCCTATAGAAGGAAAGCCAATCGATGCCGCAGGTGGATCCCGAACTCTTCGACCGCGGCCAGTTCCAGGCTGAACTGGCCCTCAAAGCGAGTCCTATCGCGGCGTTCAAGAAGGCGATCCGCCAGGCCCGCGAGGTCCTCGACACGCGTTTTCGCAATGGCCGCGACATCCGCCGGCTGATTGAGGACCGCGCCTGGTTTGTCGACAATATCCTGCAAAAGGCCTGGGAGCAGTTCAACTGGAGCGAAGACGCCGACATCGCTCTGGTGGCGGTGGGCGGCTACGGTCGCGGCGAGTTGCACCCGTATTCCGACATTGATCTGCTGATCCTGCTCGACAGTGCCGACCACGAAGTTTTCCGCGATTCCATCGAGCGTTTTCTGACGCTGCTTTGGGACATCGGTCTGGAGGTCGGCCAGAGCGTGCGCTCGGTCGACGAATGCGCAGAAGAGGCCCGCGCCGACCTGACTGTGGTCACCAATCTGATGGAAAGCCGCACCATCTGCGGCCCCGAGCGTCTGCGCCAGCGCATGCTCGACGTCACCAGCACCGCGCACATGTGGCCGGCCAAGGAGTTCTTCCTGGCCAAGCGTGCAGAACAGAAAGCACGTCACCACAAATACAACGACACCGAGTACAACCTCGAACCGAACGTTAAAGGCTCGCCCGGTGGCCTGCGCGATATTCAGACGATCCTCTGGGTCGCCCGCCGTCAGTACGGCACCCTGAACCTGCGCGCCCTCGCTGGCGAAGGCTTTCTGGTCGAAAGCGAAAACGCCCTGCTCGCCTCCTCCCAGGAATTCCTGTGGAAAGTGCGCTACGCCCTGCACATGCTCGCCGGCCGCTCCGAAGACCGCTTGCTGTTCGATCATCAGCGCACCATTGCCGGCCTGCTCGGCTTTGAAGGAGACGACGCCAAACAGGCGGTCGAAAACTTCATGCAGCAGTACTTCCGCACGGTGATGAGCATTGCCCAGTTGAGCGATCTGATCATCCAGCACTTCGAGGAAGTCATCCTCGCTCCGGAAGACGAAGCGCCGCCGCAACCGATCAATTCACGCTTCCAGCTGCATGACGGCTACATCGAAGCGCGCAATGACAACGTGTTCCGCCGCACGCCGTTCGCCATGCTGGAAATTTTCGTGCTGATGGCCCAACAGCCGGAAATCAAAGGCGTGCGCGCCGACACCATTCGTCTGCTGCGAGAACATCGTCATCTGATCGATGACAACTTCCGTAACGATATCCGCAACACCAGCCTGTTCATCGAATTGTTCAAGTGCAAGATCGGCATCCACCGCAATCTGCGGCGGATGAACCGTTACGGCATTCTCGGGCGCTATCTGCCGGAGTTCGGTTTTATCGTCGGGCAGATGCAGCACGACCTGTTCCACATCTATACGGTCGATGCGCACACGCTGAATCTGATCAAGCACCTGCGCAAACTGCAGTACACCCAGGTCTCGGAGAAATTTCCGCTGGCCGCCAAGCTCATGGCCAAGCTGCCCAAACCTGAGCTGATCTACATGGCCGGTCTGTATCACGACATCGGCAAGGGCCGGCATGGCGATCACTCGGAGATCGGCGCGGTCGATGCCGAGGCGTTCTGCCAGCGTCACCAGTTGCCGGTGTGGGACAGCCGCCTGATCGTCTGGCTGGTGCAGAACCATTTGGTGATGTCCACCACTGCGCAGCGCAAGGATCTGTCGGACCCGCAGGTGATCCACGATTTCGCCCAGGCGGTCGGTGACGAAACCCGCCTCGACTACCTCTACGTGCTGACCGTGGCCGACATCAACGCGACCAACCCGACGCTGTGGAACTCATGGCGCGCCAGCCTGCTGCGCCAGCTTTATACCGAGACCAAGCGCGCCCTGCGCCGCGGCCTGGAAAATCCGGTGGACCGCGAAGAACAGATTCGCCAGACGCAAAGCGCGGCGCTGGACATTCTGGTGCGCGGCGGCACCGATCCGGACGATGTCGAGCAGCTGTGGGCGCAATTGGGCGATGACTATTTCCTGCGCCACACCGCCGGCGATGTAGCCTGGCACAGCGATGCGATCCTGCAGCAACCGGTGGATGGCGGGCCGCTGGTGCTGATCAAGGAAACCACCCAGCGCGAGTTTGAAGGCGGCACGCAGATCTTCATTTATGCGCCGGACCAGCATGATTTCTTCGCCGTGACCGTGGCGGCGATGGACCAGCTCAACCTGAACATTCACGATGCCCGGGTCATCACCTCGAGCAGCCAGTTCACTCTCGACACCTACATCGTGCTCGACAACGAAGGCGAATCGATCGGCGACAACCCCGCGCGGATCAAGCAGATCCGCGAAGGCCTGACCGAAGCGCTGCGCAACCCGGACGACTACCCAACGATCATCCAGCGCCGTGTGCCGCGCCAGCTCAAGCATTTCGCCTTTGCGCCGCAGGTCACCATTCACAACGACGCCCAGCGTCCGGTGACCGTGCTGGAGCTGACCGCGCCCGACCGGCCGGGCCTGCTGGCGCGGGTCGGGGGGATTTTCCTCGAGTTCGACCTGTCGCTGCAGAACGCCAAGATTGCGACCTTGGGCGAGCGCGTGGAAGACGTGTTCTTCATCACCGACGCGCACAACCAGCCGCTGTCTGATCCGCTGCTGTGCAGCCGTCTGCAGGATGCGATCGTCGAACAGCTGAGCGTCAATCAGGAACCGGATATCAAACTTTCGCGGATCAGTATCTGAATCACCCGTTTATCCGTGTGAATGCAGCCCATGCCTTCCTCCGGTACATACAATCCCCTGTGGCAAGGGGATTTATCCCCGTTGGGCTGCGAAGCAGTCGTAAAACCTGTGTATGCGGACATTCAGTTGAACCGCAGTGATGGTTTTGGGGCCGCTGCGCAGCCCAACGGGGATAAAGCCCCTCGCCACAGAAAGCTCTTGAGCATTTAAAAGAGGCCCCCATGAACAACGCTCTGAACCAGCTCCAGCCGTACCCGTTCGAAAAGCTCCGCGCCCTGCTCGGCAGCGTTACGCCGAACCCGGACAAACGCCCGATCGCCCTGTCGATCGGCGAGCCGAAACACCGTTCGCCGAGCTTTGTCGCCGAAGCGCTGGCGAACAGTCTGGATCAGATGGCGGTGTACCCGACCACCCTCGGTATCCCGGCCCTGCGCGAAGCCATCGCTGGCTGGTGCGAGCGTCGTTTTGGTGTGCCGAACGGCTGGATCGATCCGGCGCGCAATGTGCTACCGGTCAACGGCACCCGTGAAGCGCTGTTCGCCTTTACCCAGACCGTGGTCAATCGGGGCGACGATGCGCTGGTGGTCAGCCCGAACCCGTTCTATCAGATCTACGAAGGCGCCGCGTTCCTCGCCGGGGCCAAGCCGCATTACCTGCCATGCCTGGATGAAAACGGCTTCAACCCGGACTTCGACGCAGTAGCGCCGGAGATCTGGCAGCGCTGCCAGATTCTGTTCCTGTGCTCGCCGGGCAATCCGACCGGCGCGCTGATTCCGGTCGAGACCCTGAAGAAGCTGATCGCCCTGGCTGATCAGTACGACTTCGTGATTGCCGCCGACGAGTGCTACAGCGAACTGTACTTCGACGAACAGACTCCGCCGCCGGGCCTGCTCAGCGCCTGCGTCGAACTGGGCCGCAATGACTTCAAGCGCTGCGTGGTCTTCCACAGTCTGTCCAAGCGCTCCAACCTGCCGGGCCTGCGTTCGGGTTTTGTCGCCGGTGATGCCGACATCCTCAAGGGTTTCCTGCTCTATCGCACTTACCACGGCTGCGCGATGCCAGTACAGACTCAACTGGCCAGCGTTGCCGCGTGGAATGACGAAGTGCATGTGCGCGCCAACCGTGCGCTGTATCGCGAGAAGTTCGATGCGGTGCTGAACATCCTCAGCCCGGTGCTGGACGTACAGCGCCCGGATGGCAGCTTCTACCTGTGGCCGAATGTGCAGGGCGATGATGCGGCGTTCTGCCGCGATCTGTTCGAGCAGGAACACGTGACCGTGGTGCCGGGCTCGTATCTGTCTCGCGATGTCGATGGCGTCAATCCGGGGGCGGGCCGCGTGCGCATGGCGCTGGTTGCGCCGTTGGCTGAATGTGTCGAGGCCGCCGAAAGAATACGCGCATTCGTAACTCGCCAACACTAACTTTCAAGAGTCCGCATCAGGCCACCTGATGCGGACTAAAAAAAGAAACGCTACCTTACAACCCCCTCCTTTACTCCTCAATACACTAACTAATAACCTACCCCCCGCAATAACCAACTTACAAACTACAAGTTTTTAACCACTAACTTGCATTCAACCTTGGATAAAAACCTCAAAGGAATTGACCATGTACAAAACCAGACCCTGTCTGAATCTTGAAATAGAAGATCCAGTTGCCAGCTTTCGAGCGGCCATCAATGAAAACTCGAAAAATATTTCGTACACCAACAACTCAGGTCTGACCTCCCGGACCATGGCACTCAATGCAAAGTGTTGGCACCCGAGCCGCCATCTGACCATTTCGTTTATGGACAACCCACCCGCCTCGCTGAAAGAAGCGATAAAGAGCCATATATGGGAATGGGCGGACTATGTCAGCCTCACCTTTAGCTTCATCGATAGTAAAGACGGCGTAATCCGAATTACAACCGACACTACTCAAAACGCTTCGCAAATTGGCACCGACGCACTAACAGTCGCGGCAGGAAAACCCACGATGTTCATATACGCGCGACCGGGAGATGCGGATTTTCGCACGGTAGTAATACACGAGTTCGGTCATGCGCTCGGTTTTCATCATGAGCATCTGCACCCTGATGCTAACATTCCCTGGAATAGACCGAAGGTCTATCAGGAATATGCGGAAAAATGGGGAATGGATAAGCAAAGCGTGGACCTGAACATTTTTACACCGATAGACGAGGCGATCACCGTCACCCCATACGACCCGACTTCAATCATGCATTATCCTGTCGAGAAGGAACTAACCGATGGGAAGTTTGAGATACCGATGAACACGGAAATAAGTTGGCAGGACAAACGCATCTGCGCACATTTCTATCCGATCGAAATTCCTGACGGCGGCTCTTGCGAATCCCCTTGAATCGCCATCAGGAATCATCTCGTACTACGACTTGACCTGCCCCAGATTGGCCTCGCTCAAATCCAGTTCCCCGAGCACTTCTCGCAACACGTCATCACCGATCTGGTGCTGACGACTGAGGCTGTAGAGTTCCAGACGCTGCGCGCGCAGCGCTTTCAAGCGCAAACGCCGTTCAAGCAGATCCATCTGGAATGCCAGCGCCTGAGCCTCGGCGGAATCATTGAACACATCAAGTTGATGGCGATATTCGGACATGATCCGCGCCTTGAGCTCCGCTGCCAGCGCCGCTTGAGCGGCATCCTGCGGGACCACTTCTTCGCTTTCCAGCGAGTGAATCGCCGCTTCGGCTGTCTTGCGCCAAGCGTCGCGCACTTCCTGGCGACGCTTGTCGTCAGGACTTTTGTCGATGCCGCGCAGCAGCAAGGGCAGCGCGATACAGGCCGAGACCAGCGACAGCAGAATCACCCCGGCTGCAATGAAGATCAATAAATCGCGTTCAGGAAAAGCCTCGGCGCCGATCAGCATCGGCACCGACATCACGCCTGCCAGTGTCACCGCCCCGCGCACACCGCCCACCGTCAGCAACCAGCATGAACGCGCCGTCGGCACTTGCGTCAGCTCGCCCTTGCCGCGCACTCGGCGCAGCAACACCGACAAGCGCCAGATGCTCTGCACCCAGATGAAGCGCAGCAACACCAGCGCGACGAAGATCGCCAACACATCGAGGCAGCGATAGAACAGCGTCGGCCACAGCGTCGGCTCATGGCTGACCACAGCTTTGATGATGTCTGGCAATTGCAGGCCAAGCAGCAGGAAGATCAAGCCATTGAACGCAAATTCGAGCAGCGCCCAAACGCTGCGATTAAGCAGTCGCGTGCTGGTCTGGCGTGGCAGCAGATCGAGCCAGCTCTGCATCATCCCCGCCGCCACCGCGGAAAGAATGCCCGAGGCGCCCAAACGTTCGGCCAGTACATAAGCGGCGAACGGCAGCAGCAACATGAACACCACGTGAGTGGCCGGATCGTCCCAGCCCCGGGCGATCATCCATGCGCGCAGGCGCCCGACCAGCCAGCTCAACGCTACACCCACAGCCAGGCCACCGAGCGCCACCGCGACGAAGGTCAGACTGGCATTGGTCAGCGAAAACACGCCCGTGACCGCTGCAGCGAGGGCGAACTTGAAGGTCACCAGGCCTGAGGCGTCATTCATCAGCGCCTCGCCCTGAAGGATGTGCATCAGCGGCGTCGGGAGACGGTTCTGCGAAATCGCTGAAACCGCCACGGCATCCGTTGGCGACAAAACCGCTGCCAGGGCAAAGGCCACTGGCAGCGGAATCGTTGGCAACAGCCAATGAATGAAATAACCGGCACCGACCACGGTGAACAGAACAAGGCCGACCGCCAGGGTCAGGATCGGTCCACGCAATTGCCAGAAGGCGCGTTTGGGCATGCGCCAACCATCGGAAAACAGCAGCGGCGGCAGGAACAGAAACAGGAACAGTTCAGGATCGAGGGCGACGTGCAGGCCAAGGGTCGGCCAGGCGAGCAAGGCACCGGCGGCAATTTGCACCAGCGGCAACGGCAGCGGGATGACCCGCCCGACCAGTCGCGAGACGCTGACCAGCATCAGCAGGATCAGGACGGTGTAAGCAGTTTGCATAAAACCAGAATCTCAGGCGATCGACAGCGTTGAACTGCCATATTAGCGCCTTAGGCTGTGGCTGACCGTTGCACCTATGTCGCACGGCCAGACGCCGGACTAAATGTGGGAGCGAGCTTGCTCGCGAATGCGGTGTGTCATTCAGCACAGAAATTGACTGACAGGCCCCCTTCGCGAGCAAGCTCGCTCCCACAGGTTTTACAGCGTTACGACAACCGTGGCCGACGAAACCGTCCGGTCATGGCATAATCCGTCACCATTTTTTTCCAGCACCTGTAAAGGGGGCGATTCCTTGGCCGTTTCAAGTAAAACGTTGCACCTTTTCGGCATCAAAGCCTGCGACACCATGAAAAAGGCGCGCACCTGGCTCGATGAACACGCTGTCAGCTATAACTTTCACGATTACAAGACCGCCGGCATTGACCGTGAGCACCTGACCCAATGGTGCGACGAGCACGGCTGGCAAACCGTGTTGAACCGCGCCGGCACGACCTTTCGCAAACTCGACGACGAACGCAAAGCCGATCTCGACCAAGCGAAAGCCATCGAACTGATGCTCGCACAACCCTCGATGATCAAGCGCCCGGTGCTCGATCTCGGTGACCGAACCCTGATTGGCTTCAAGCCAGATATCTACGCGGCCGCTCTGAAGTAAGCAGCCCGTCACTCTTTGTAGAGGTATTCACATGTCCAATTCCCTGTTCAGCATCGCTTTTGGTGTCGGCACCCAGAACCGTCAAGGCGCATGGCTGGAAGTGTTCTACGCTCAGCCACTGCTCAACCCTTCGGCCGAACTGGTCGCGGCTGTTGCGCCGATCCTCGGTTACACCGAAGGCAACCAGGCCATCACCTTCACCACCGCTCAGGCTGCGCAACTGGCTGAAGCCGTCAAAGGCATCGACGCCGTGCAAGGCAAGCTGCTGACCCGCCTGGCCGAAAGCCACAAGCCGCTGGTCGCCACGTTGCTGGCCGAAGACGCGCAACTGACCTCCACGCCTGAGGCCTACCTCAAGCTGCATCTGCTCTCGCACCGTCTGGTCAAGCCGCACGGCGTGAGCCTGGCCGGTATCTTCCCGCTGCTGCCGAACGTGGCGTGGACCAGCCAGGGCGCGATCGACCTGAGCGAACTGGCAGAAATGCAACTCGAAGCACGCCTGCGCGGCGAGCTGCTGGAAGTGTTCTCGGTGGACAAGTTCCCGAAAATGACCGACTACGTGGTACCGGCCGGCGTGCGTATCGCTGATGCTGCACGTCTGCGTCTGGGCGCCTATGTCGGCGAAGGCACCACCGTCATGCACGAAGGTTTCATCAACTTCAACGCCGGCACCGAAGGCCCGGGCATGATCGAAGGCCGCGTTTCCGCTGGCGTCTTCGTCGGCAAGGGTTCGGACCTGGGCGGCGGTTGCTCGACCATGGGCACCCTGTCGGGCGGTGGCAACATCGTGATCAAGGTCGGCGAAGGCTGCCTGATCGGCGCCAACGCCGGTATCGGTATTCCGTTGGGCGACCGCAACACTGTGGAATCGGGCCTGTACGTGACCGCCGGCACCAAGGTTGCGCTGCTGGACGAGCACAACAATCTGGTCAAGGTTGTGAAGGCGCGTGAGCTGGCTGGTCAGACTGATCTGCTGTTCCGTCGCAATTCGGAAACCGGTGCAGTGGAATGCAAGACCCACAAATCGGCGATCGAACTGAACGAAGCGCTGCACGCTCACAACTAAGCGCTGTAGGCCTGTGGGAGCGAGTCTGCTCGCGAAACTTCTGGCGTCCTCAATGACGCTTTCGCGAGCAGGCTCGCTCCCACAAGGTTTGGCGTACATCCCGCCCAATTTCACAGGGCTGAACCCATGATGATCCCCTCCCCCTGGCGCGCCGATTTCCCGGCTATCGCCGCCCTGCAACGGCAAGACCAGACCTATCTGGACAGCGCCGCCACCACGCAAAAACCACAAGCCCTGCTCGACGCACTGACGCATTACTACGCCAACGGCGCGGCCAATGTGCATCGTGCGCAACACCTGCCCGGTGCCCACGCGACGCAAGCGTTCGAAGACAGTCGGCGCAAGGTTGGCCAATGGCTGAATGCCGGTGACAGCGGGCAAATCATCTTCACCCACGGCGCTACCAGCGCGCTGAATCTGCTGGCTTATGGTCTGGAGCCTCTGTTTCAGCCGGGCGATGAGATTGTCATCAGCGCTCTGGAGCATCACGCCAACCTGCTGCCGTGGCAGCAACTGGCGCAACGCCGTCAGCTGAAACTGGTGATCCTGCCGCTGGATGCCGACGGCCTGATCGACCTCGCCGCTGCCGTGCATCTGATCGGCCCGCGCACGCGTTTGTTGGCGGTCAGCCAGTTGTCCAATGTGCTTGGCGCCTGGCAGCCACTGACCGCTTTGCTGGGCATGGCCAAGGCGCAGAACGCGCTGACCGTGGTCGATGGCGCGCAAGGTGTGGTGCACGGCCGGCATGATGTGCAGGCGCTGGGTTGCGACTTCTATGTGTTTTCCAGCCACAAACTCTACGGCCCCGATGGCCTCGGCGTGCTGTTCGGGCGCAACGCTGCGCTGGAGCAATTGCAGCATTGGCAGTTCGGCGGCGAGATGGTGCTCGACGCCAACTATCAGGATTCGCGCTTCCGCCCGGCGCCGTTGGGGTTCGAGGCAGGCACACCGCCGATCGCCAGTGTCATCGGCCTCGGAGCGACCCTCGACTACTTGGCCGGCTTGGATCAGGACGCCGTATCTGCCCATGAAGCGGCACTGCACGACTATCTGCTGCGCGGCCTCGCCGCACGCAATGGCATTCGCCTGCTCGGCAAGCCGCAACTGGCGCTGGCCAGTTTTGTCGTCGAAGGCGTGCACAACGCCGATCTGGCGCATCTGCTTACCGAACAAGGCATCGCCGTGCGTGCGGGGCATCACTGCGCCATGCCGCTGATGAAAAGCTACGAACTGGCCGGCGCGATTCGCGTGTCGCTGGCGCTGTATAACGATTCGGAAGATCTGGAGCGCTTTTTCGAGGCGCTGGATCAGGCGCTGGAGATGTTGCGATGAGCCTGCCGGTGGAAGCGGCCGAAGCGCTGCAGACGTTTCAGACTGCGGCGGGCTGGGAACAACGGGCGCGGTTGTTGATGCAGTTTGGCGATCGCTTGCCGGCGCTGGATGACGCGCAAAAGTGCGAGGCCAACCGGGTGCATGGCTGTGAGAGTCAGGTGTGGCTGGTCGGGGAGTTGCGCGACGGACACTGGCAGTTCAAGGCGAGCAGCGATGCGCGGATGATTCGCGGGTTGGTGGCGTTGCTGCTGTTGCGGGTCAACGGCTTGTCGGCGGCTGATATAAAGCAAATCGATTTGCCGGATTGGTTTAATCAGCTCGGCCTGTCCCGCCAGCTATCGCCATCGCGCAGCAATGGCCTGAATGCGGTGCTCCAGCGGATGAATGAGTTGGCTCGCTGACTGATCGTTCCCACGCTCTGCGTGGGAATGCCTCAACGGACGCTCCGCGTTCGGCTCTGGATGGGACGCGGAGCGTCCCGGGCTGCATTACCACGCGGAGCGTGGGAACGATCAAATACCTTCAGGCTTGAGGCTTGACCCGGTCCGAAGGGCGCCGAACACCAGCGACAATCTTGTCCACAGCCTTGGTCGCCGCGACCATGCCAAACGTCGCCGTGACCATCATCACCGCGCCAAACCCGCCGGCGCAGTCGAGCTTCACGCCGTCGCCGACAAAACTCTTCTGCAGACAAATGCTGCCGTCCGGTTTCGGGTAGCGCAGCTGTTCGGTGGAAAACACACACGGCACGCTGTAGTGACGGGTCACGGTGCGGGAGAAGCCGTAGTCACGGCGTAAGGTCGAACGGACTTTCGATGCCAGCGGATCGTTGAAGGTGCGGTTCAGATCGCAGACCTGAATCAGCGTCGGATCGATCTGCCCGCCCGCCCCGCCGGTGGTGATGATCTGAATCTTGCGGCGTTTGCACCAGGCGATCAGCGCCGCTTTGGCATTGACCGCATCGATGCAGTCGATCACGCAGTCGATGTCCGGCGTAATGTATTCAGCCATTGTGTCGCGGGTGACGAAATCGGCCACGGCGTGCACCGTGCAATCAGGATTGATCCCGCGCAGACGCTCGGCCATCACCTCGACCTTGGGTTTGCCGACGGTGCTGTCCAGCGCATGCAACTGGCGGTTGGCATTGCTGACGCAGACGTCGTCGAGGTCGAACAGCGAAATCTCGCCCACCCCGCACCGGGCCATGGCTTCCGCCGCCCAGGAACCGACGCCACCAACTCCGACGATCGCCACATGGGCGGCGCGCAAGCGTTCCAGGCCCTCGATGCCATACAAACGGGCGATGCCTGCAAACCGCGGATCTTCTGTACTCATGACCATTACCCCAAAAACCGGCGCGCATTATAGGGCTACGCAGCGACAAGTTTTAAGCTGCAAGCGACAAGTGTAAGAACTTAAGTCAGAGACGGCTGCCCAATGTCAGGCATTTTCCCGTCAGTTGTACGGCTGGTTAACCGCCGGTGTAGGATGCGCGCCCCTCGGGCGTCTATCCGACCGATCCTTCGTTCCACAGCCTTTGGAACCCGAAACAGCTATGTCATCGCGTAAATTTGGACTCAACCTGGTGGTGGTGCTGGCCATCGCTGCCTTGTTCACCGGTTTCTGGGCGCTGGTCAATCGCCCGGTCACGGCGCCGAACTGGCCGCAGCAAATCTCCGGCTTCTCGTATTCGCCATTCCAGCAGGGGCAATTCCCACAGAAGGATCAGTATCCGTCTGACGATGAAATGCGCCGTGACCTGGAAATCATGAGCAAGCTGACCGACAACATTCGTATCTATTCGGTCGACGGCTCGCTTGAAGACATCCCGAAACTGGCTGAAGAATTCGGCCTGCGTGTCACCCTCGGCATCTGGATCAGCCCGGACCAGGAACGCAACGAACGGGAAATCACCAAAGCCATCGAGCTGGCCAACACCTCCAGAAGCGTCGTGCGCGTGGTGGTCGGCAACGAGGCGCTGTTTCGCGAAGAGATCACCCCGGAAGCGCTGATCGTTCTGCTGGATCGGGTGCGCGCTGCCGTGAAGGTGCCGGTTACCACCTCCGAGCAATGGCACATCTGGGAGAAATACCCGCAACTGGCCAAGCACGTTGACCTGATCGCCGCCCACGTCCTGCCCTACTGGGAATTCATTCCGGTGGACAAGGCCGGCCAGTTCGTCTTCGACCGCGCCCGCGATCTGAAAAAGCTGTTTCCGAAAAAACCGCTGCTGCTCTCCGAGGTCGGCTGGCCGAGCAATGGTCGCATGCGCGGTGGCGCCGATGCCTCGCCGGCAGATCAGGCGATTTACCTGCGCACACTGGTCAACAAGCTCAATCGCCAAGGCTTCAACTACTTCGTGATCGAAGCGTTCGACCAGCCGTGGAAGGCCAGCGATGAAGGTTCGGTCGGCGCCTACTGGGGCGTGTTCAACGCCGCGCGCCAGCAGAAATTCAATTTCGAAGGCCCGGTGGTGGCGATTCCGCAATGGCGCGTGCTGGCCATCGGCTCGGTGGTGCTGGCGTTGCTGTCGCTGACCCTGCTGATGATCGACGGCTCGGCGCTGCGCCAGCGCGGTCGGACGTTCCTGACGTTTATCGCGTTCCTCTGCGGTTCGGTGCTGGTGTACATCGGTTACGACTACAGCCAGCAATACAGCACGTGGTTCAGCCTCACGGTCGGATTCCTCTTGGCGCTCGGTGCGCTCGGGGTATTCATCGTCCTGCTCACCGAGGCCCATGAACTGGCCGAAGCGGTGTGGATTCACAAGCGCCGTCGGGAATTCCTGCCGGTGCTGGGCGATTCTGATTACCGGCCGAAAGTGTCGATCCATGTGCCGTGCTACAACGAGCCGCCAGAGATGGTCAAACAGACTCTCGATGCCTTGGCCGCGCTCGATTATCCGGATTTCGAAGTCCTGATCATCGACAACAACACCAAGGACCCGGCGGTGTGGGAACCGGTGCGCGATTACTGCGCAACCCTCGGCCCGCGCTTCAAGTTCTTCCACGTTTCGCCGCTGGCCGGTTTCAAGGGCGGCGCGCTGAATTACCTGATTCCGCACACCGCCATGGACGCCGAAGTCATTGCCGTGATCGACTCCGATTACTGCGTGCACCCGAACTGGCTCAAGCACATGGTGCCGCACTTCGCCGACCCGAAAATCGCCGTGGTGCAGTCGCCGCAGGATTATCGTGACCAGAACGAAAGCACCTTCAAGAAGCTGTGCTACGCCGAATACAAAGGCTTCTTCCATATCGGCATGGTCACTCGCAACGACCGTGACGCGATCATTCAGCACGGCACCATGACCATGACCCGTCGTTCCGTGCTGGAAGAGTTGGGCTGGGCTGACTGGTGCATCTGTGAAGACGCCGAACTCGGCCTGCGCGTGTTCGAAAAAGGCCTGTCGGCGGCGTATTACCACGACAGCTATGGCAAGGGTCTGATGCCGGATACGTTTATCGACTTCAAGAAGCAACGTTTCCGTTGGGCCTACGGCGCGATCCAGATCATCAAGCGTCACACCCGCAGCCTGCTGCGCGGCAAGGACACCGAACTGACTCGCGGTCAGCGTTATCACTTCCTCGCTGGCTGGCTGCCGTGGGTCGCCGATGGCATGAACATCTTCTTCACCGTCGGCGCGTTGCTGTGGTCGGCGGCGATGATCATCGTGCCGCAACGGGTCGATCCGCCGTTGCTGATTTTCGCAATCCCGCCACTGGCGCTGTTCGTGTTCAAGGTCGGCAAGATCATCTTCCTCTACCGTCGCGCCGTCGGCGTGAATCTGAAGGATGCGTTCTGCGCGGCGCTGGCCGGGTTGGCGTTGTCGCACACCATCGCCAAAGCGGTGCTGTACGGTTTCTTCACCAGCAGCATTCCGTTCTTCCGCACGCCGAAAAACGCTGACAACCACGGTTTCTGGGTGGCGATCAGCGAGGCTCGCGAGGAGCTGTTCATCATGCTGTTGCTGTGGGGCGCGGCGCTGGGGATCTTCCTGGTGCAGGGCATTCCGAGCAATGACATGCGCTTCTGGGTAACCATGCTGCTGGTGCAGTCGCTGCCGTATCTGGCGGCGCTGATCATGGCGTTCCTGTCGTCGCTGCCCAAACCTGTGGCCAAGGCTGAGCCGGCACCGGTCGTCTAAATCCGCAACGCAGCACTAAACGGCGGCCAATGGTCGCCGTTTTGCTTTAAGATAACCGCCATTTTGCGGGGCTTGGCGTGATAACCGGTCTGACTGACCACCCCTGTCCCTTGTGGGAGCGAGCCTGCTCGCGAAGGCGTTGTAACATTCAACCTTTAAGATGCCTGGTAGACCGCTTTCGCGAGCAGGCTCGCTCCCACATTAGAAGCCCAAGCTCATACCCCATGATCCCGGAGTTTTCCATGACGGCCCACGCCGACCTATCGCCGACCCTCCAACTGGCCATCGACCTGATCCGCCGTCCCTCCGTGACCCCGGTCGATGCCGACTGCCAGAAGCAGATGATGCAGCGCCTGGGCGATGCCGGTTTCACCCTGGAGCCGATGCGCATCGAAGATGTGGATAACTTCTGGGCCACTCACGGCAACAACGACGGACCGGTGCTGTGCTTCGCCGGCCACACCGACGTGGTGCCGACCGGTCCGGTTACCGCATGGCAGATCGATCCGTTCAATGCCGTGATCGACGAACACGGCATGCTCTGCGGCCGTGGCGCGGCAGACATGAAAGGCAGCCTGGCATCGATGACAGTCGCCGCTGAACGCTTCGTCGCCGACTATCCGAATCACAAGGGCAAGGTCGCTTTCCTCATCACCAGCGATGAAGAAGGCCCGGCGCATCACGGCACCAAGGCAGTGGTCGAGCGTCTGGTCGCGCGCAACGAGCGTCTGGACTGGTGCATCGTTGGCGAGCCGTCGAGCACCACGCTGGTCGGCGATGTGGTGAAAAACGGCCGTCGCGGCTCCCTCGGCGCCAAGCTGACGGTCAAAGGCGTGCAGGGCCACGTGGCCTACCCGCATCTGGCGAAGAACCCGATCCACCTCGCCGCTCCGGCGCTGGCAGAGCTGGCCGCCGAGCACTGGGACCACGGTAACGACTTCTTCCCGCCGACCAGTTTCCAGATTTCCAACCTCAATTCCGGCACCGGCGCGACCAACGTGATCCCGGGTGATCTGGTGGCGGTGTTCAACTTCCGTTTCTCCACCGAATCGACCGTCGAAGGCCTGCAGAAACGTGTTGCCGACATCCTCGACAAGCATGGTCTGGACTGGCACATCGACTGGGCGCTGTCCGGCCTGCCATTCCTCACCGAACCGGGCGCGCTGCTTGATGCGGTGTCGTCGAGCATCAAGGACATCACCGGTCGCGAGACCAAGGCGTCGACCAGCGGCGGCACCTCCGATGGCCGTTTCATCGCGACTATGGGCACGCAAGTGGTTGAACTGGGCCCGGTCAACGCGACCATCCACCAGGTCAACGAGCGCGTGCTGGCAGCTGATCTCGACGTGCTGACGGAAATCTATTACCAGACCCTGATCAAGTTGCTCGCCTGATGCTCGCGTGCCCGATCTGCAGTGAGCCGCTCAACGCGGTCGACAACGGCGTGGTCTGCCCCGCCGGGCATCGGTTTGACCGTGCGCGTCAGGGTTATCTGAACCTGTTGCCGGTGCAGCACAAGAACAGCCGCGACCCGGGCGACAATCAAGCGATGGTCGAGGCGCGGCGTGATTTCCTCAACGCCGGGCATTACGCGCCAGTGGCCAAGCGTCTGGCTGAATTGGCGGCGAGTTATGCGCCGGAGCGCTGGGTCGACATCGGTTGTGGCGAGGGTTACTACACCGCGCAAATCGCCGAGGCTTTGCCCAATGCTGACGGCTACGCGCTGGACATTTCGCGCGAAGCCGTCAAACGCGCCTGCAAGCGCAACCCGGCGATTACCTGGTTGATCGCCAGCATGGCCCGTGTGCCATTGGCCTCAGGCAGTTGCCAGTTTCTCGCCAGCGTCTTCAGTCCGTTGGATTGGGAGGAAGCCAAGCGTCTGCTCAGCGTCGGCGGCGGGCTGATGAAAGTCGGCCCGACCCGTGGCCATCTGATGGAATTGCGCGAACGCCTGTACGACGAAGTGCGCGAGTATACCGATGACAAGCACCTGGCCCTGGTGCCGGCAGGCATGGCGCCGGCGCACAGTGAAACCCTGGAATTCAAGCTGACCCTGGACAAGCCCGAGGACCGCGCCAACCTGTTGGCGATGACGCCTCACGGCTGGCGTGCCAGTGCCGAGCGTCGTGCGGCGGTGATCGAGCAGGCCGAGCCGTTCGAGACCACCGTGTCGATGCGCTACGATTATTTCGTTCTTCAATAACTTTTGGTCTCGGGCAAAAGCCCGGAACCGGCTAAATCCGCGAATGGATTTTTCAGACCCGCAGTGAGGACATCCATGCGCCAACCGGACATCGAGATTTACCTGAAAGACGCCGACGTCGACCACAAGGCCATCGCCGCCTGGCTCGGCCAAGCGCTGGGCCCGTGCAGCGACTGGGTACAGAAGGGCCAAACGTACAAGTGCAAGGCCGGCAATGTGCCAGTGACCTGGCTGCCGAAAGCCGTGGGCAAGTGGAACAGCCTGTACCTGGAAAGCGACCAGACTCCCTGGGACGACGACATCGCCTGCGCCCGCGCAGCCTTTGCCGCACTGAACGTCGAAGTGCGTTGCGCACCGGGGACGTGGGTCGAAGAAGAAGGTGAAGAAACCGCTGATCGCTGGATTCGCATCAGCGAAGACGGTGAAGAAGAGATCACCTGGAAAACCGCTTAACCGGGGCAACGTAGAGCCCATGTGGGAGCGAGCCTGCTCGCGAATGCGCAGTGTCAGTCGATATGAATGGTGACTGATACAGCGCTGTCTCTTAT